>NZ_JAXGWW010000049.1:0-12452 GCF_040773105.1 Lentilactobacillus sp. | reverse complement strand
TATACAACCGTCCTCATGGCAGCTTGCCCCGCAGCAGGATTAGTCGTTTTATTCACGCTGCAGGCCTATGGTGATACCAGTCCGGCAGTCGCACTGATGAGCCTGTCGACGATTTTGAGTTTGGCGACGATTCCACTGGTATTTGCGCTGATGATGGCACTTTAAAATAAATCAATCAAAAAACAGGGTAAAAGACCAACCACCAAAGTGGTCGTCTTTTACCCTGTTTATTCTTGGCAACGCCGCAATCTTAACTGGATTGTTTGATCGCCAATGTTCAACTGTCTGAGGATTAACGGACAATCTTTTCATCCAAGACTTCTGCCAGCTTCTTTAAAGCTTCGTCACGAGTCTTAAGCACATCCATGTTCCAAATGATTGTGTCAATGTCGCCACCAGCATAGTCGAATTTTTCATAATAGATGTAAGGATCTTTGTCACTGTTCTTAAATACGCCATCAATTTTTTGAGCGAATCCCTTTGACCAGTCATCGTCATCCATTTCTGGAATATCTTTTTTGGTGACATAACCCTTTTCATTAATCAGATCAACTGCTTTTTTAATTTGTTCGTCGGTGTATTTGAGGTCTTTATCATTATCTCGCTCTTCAGCATCGGCTTTCTTTTCGGCAGCACTTTCTCTTACCTTCTCAGCCATGATAACATCCCCTTTATTTTGATCTACCTTAATGCTAGCACTGATTTGCATGAAAAGTTAAGAAAAAAGCCCGCTGAATGGACGAATAATTTCAAATGACTTAAAAAATCTCTTGTACCGGCGTATAATTAGTTGTAATCTGAAGTTTACAGATTCAGGTTATTTTTTAACTCTAGACCATTTTTGAAATGAGGAATTGAATTTTGGACGATAGCCAGATACTGACTAATCTAATTATTGTTATAGTAACGTTTTTCTTTGCGGCATTCTTTGTGGCCAGCGAATTTGCATTAGTTCAAACTCGTGCCAGTGCCCTTGAGGAAAGAAAGAAAAATCTTGAAGAAGCTAAGGGTAAAAATTCCAAGGGAAGCAAAAAGCTGAACCGGGAAATTCACATGGTCACCAACTTAAATGAATATCTCTCAACGACTCAAGTTGGTGTCAGCCTTGCGGGAATTATTTTAGGTTATCTTGGTGAGTCTTTTGTGGTAACGATTCTAGTGGACGTCATGGAGATTCACAATTCTCCAATCGATCCGACAGCCGCCCATGCAGTCGGGGCCGTGCTTGGAATTATCATTCTGACGTATTTGGAAGTTGTTTTAACTGAAATCGTCCCTAAAAACATCAGTATTGATATGCCCATGCAAGTGTTGTCGTTTATCAGCACACCATTGCACTATTTTCACGTGATCTTTTACCCGTTCGTATGGCTGCTCAACATTTCAGCTAACGGAATCGTTAAGATGATGGGCCTGAAGGTAGCTAATGAAAATGATGAGTCGTTCTCACAGGCTGAAATTCTCAATCTTTCAAGAAATGCCGTCAAGAGCGGTGCCTTGGAACAAAACGACTATTTGTACATGCAGCGAGCCTTCCAGTTAAACGACAAGGTTGCCAAAGACATCATGATTGACCGAACCCAACTGGTGGTCATTGATATCACCACCACTGTGAAGGAAGCCGTTCAAGTCTACCTGCAACAGAAGTTCAGCCGAATTCCGGTTGTCGCTGATAATGATAAGGATAAGATCCTTGGGTATGTCTATAATTACGACTTGATTCGCCAATCACAAGTCGACCCCACCATCAAGATTGATCGCTTGCTTCGGGACATTTCAACGACGCCAGAAATGACGCCAATCACTGATGTGCTCCATCAGATGATTAAGAAGCGAACCCCAATCGTTGTAGTTGTTGACGAATATGGTGGTACCTCTGGAATTATCACTGATAAAGATATTTATGAAGAGTTGTTTGGGACTGTTCGAGATGAAATCGACCCATCAATTACCGATTATATCTTCAAACAGCCAAACGGGACTTTCCAAGTCAACGGTAAGTTAACCACTCATGATTTTGAGCGCTACTTTGACGCTGACTTCCCAGAATTCACTAATTCTGATGCCGTGACGTTGGCCGGATACTTCTTGGACAATTATCCCGCCATCAAGGCCGGCGATGTGATTTCCTTTGAAAACTTTGATTTTAAAATCGTTGATTACGAAAATTCGTTCATCAATTGGTTCGAGGTGACCAAGCACAAAGCGGTCCCTCAAAATGATGACGATCAAGACGATTCATCAAATTAATTTTTGAAACTTCAATAAGACTGTGACAAGACATTTGTTTTGGAAACAGTCTTTTTACATATTAGGACAAGTTTAACGTTATAAAGATTTAAGGAGGATCCAACAAGTGAAAAAGCTATGGCAAAAAACACCAGCTTGGATCACATATACGGTGTTATTCACCGCTTTGATTTGTGTTTTAGTCGGTTGCTTATTCTTAACAGGACGATCAATGATTTGGGAACTGGACGGAATGGCTCAGCATTACCCCATCTTACTTCAGCTCAGGCACATGATTGTTTCCTTTTTGAAAAATCCGAGTGGTGGCTTTACCCACTGGGCTTGGAACATCAGTCTGGGGTCGGATCAATTGACCAACCTCGCCTATTACGTCATTGGCGATCCGTTTAATTACCTGGTGGTGTTATTTCCAAAGAGTCAAATTGAAAATGTCTTCGCATTCCTGGTATTTTTGCGGATGTATTTCTCTGGCTTGGCATTCATGCTTTTTTCATCCAGCTACCATTTCAAGAAAATCAGCCGGGTGATTGGGGCGATCGCATATGCATTTAGCGGTTACGCCTTAGCAACTGCACTGCACCACCCATTCTTTATTCTACCGTTGATTTTTTATCCACTACTCTGTTACGGAATTGACCGCGTTCTTCACAATAAGTCGTGGTTGCCGCTGATCTTTGCTGTCTTTTTGGTATTCTTAAGTAACTTTTATTTTGCCTGGATTTTGGGCTTAGGCTCTGTTGCTTACGTGATCATCAGAATGCTCAGCATGTGGAAACGGCCAAATTTTGAGCCGCTCATTTCATTTGGTAAACTGATAATTTCGGCGGTTATCGGACTCGGTATGGCAGCAATTGTTTTCATTCCGACCATTATCTTGGCAACCGGATCAACGCGAATTACTGACAACTTTGCCAACGGGATGACGCTCTTCCCATTGCAATATTACCTGGATATTCCAAGCGCTATTCTGCCAACGGGGCGCGCAATGAATTTCTGGTTGGTGATTGGCATTTCCGGATTGTCGTTTCTGGGACTGGTCTACATGCTGCGGCACTTTAAGCGTTACTTCTGGCCCAACGTGGCGTTAATCACCATGTTGGTGGGGAGTCTGCTACCAGCCGTCGGCGCGGTTATGAACGCCATTTCGACGCCTTCAAACCGGTGGGTCTTTCTGGTTACGATCCTGTTTAGCTTCGCAACCATGATCTTCGTTGACCACATTGGCAGCTTTACGAAAAACGACGTGGCCTGGTTTGCAGGAGCTTCAATTGGCTTAATTACGTTGGTCTGGATTTTGGGCGGCTTCTTAATGGATCTGCAGCCCCATGACTTTGTGGTTTATGGATTCTTATTGTTAACCCTGATTGCGGTTCTGGGTAGCCTAATCTTCAACTGGTCTCAAGCAACCAAACTCACATTGATTTCAGCGATCTTTTTGCTGAACATATCAGCCAATATCATCGGCATTTACAGTCCCCACTCAAGTAAGCTGGCACTGCAACAGTTAAACCGTGGCTTAGCAACTCGTTTTAGTCAGGATTACTTTAACGGTGCTCAAAAGTATTTGGATAAGTTGCCTGGATTTTTCCGAGTCTCAATGGGGCCGAAGTACCATTACAATACCCACATTCAAAACCTTGCCAATTACTCAAATACTAATACCGACTTTCCAATTAACAGTGGCTTAAACGACACATCTGTTTACCTCACCCTTCAAAACGGCTATCTTGGTAAATTCTCTCAATCCGTTGGCAACAGCCAATTTTCGATGAATACGCCAATTGCTCAGGGAGATTATCGAACTGCCTTTAATAACCTGCTTGGGGTTAAATATATGTTTGCCAAGGCCAACACTAAGAATCCGCCAGTCATGCCATACGGGTATAAGCCCGTTCGTGATAAGAATGGCGACATTAAGGTCTTTCCTGCCAAGGCTCGGACTAACGCCGTTCAGGCAATTGAAAATATGTATGGCACCACTGTTTACAAGTCAAACGATGCCCTACCGTTGATCTATACCCAATCAAAGACAGTTTCACCCACTACCTATAATCAATTGAGCAAAGTTGACCGTGAACGCGTCATGACCCAAGGCGCAGTGGTCAACTCAGACAAGGAAAATACCCACCCACTGAAATACACCTCACCAAGTAAAAATATCGGTTACCAAGTTAAAATGGACACGTCGAAAATCGTCTACAACGGCCGTCAATTGACCAAATATCGTCTGGGAATTATCAACAAATCCAACTCCGATAAGTTGGTTGACCAACCCCACGAACAAGTCAGCTTGGGTGCTAACTTACAGCGGACAAAGGATCTTTTGGCTACCAACCGGTCAATTATTGAAAGCAACCATTACAAGAACATCAATGGTCTTCAAGAAATGACGTCTGACGTCACCGGTAACCCAATTGATTACACCCTTCACGTTAAGCAGCCAAAAAAGACTAAGAACACTGAATTGTTCTTGGTACTCTCTGGCATCCAGCAACAAGACGGCACACCTGCTCAACGCCGACAGTGGATGGCTAACCAGTTCCTATTACAAAATAAGCTGTATTCCAGAATGGGTAAGATGGACACCTACAGACAAAGTATTCTAAAGCCAACTTTTGGCGGCTATATGTTTAGCGCATTTGCCAAGGATTATCAAAATGGTTACAACCAATACGATAACAACAACCTATCCAATTATCGGCAGATTCACAGCATCGTTTTGAACTTAGGCTACTCCACGCATCAACGGAAGAACATCGACCTCAAATTCAACCAGGTTAAAAACATCAAGTTCAAGTCAGCCAAGCTGATTGCGATGCCATACGGGAAGTCCTATGACACCCAGATGCAAAAGCTCAAGGCAACAAAGCCTGCCAATTTAAAGGTTAACGGCAATCATGTCAGCGGTACCACCAGCAACGTCAACTCAACCACGATGGTGACCTCCATTCCATATTCAACTGGCTGGAAGTTAACCATTGATGGCCAGTCTACCAAAACATTTGTCGTCAATAAGGGCTTTGTCGGGGCGAACCTGCCTGCTGGAACCCACCAAATCAAGCTCAACTACACCACACCGGGAATTAAGGTCGGCAAGCTCATCTCAGCCGTCAGTTGGCTCGTCTTCATCATCTTAATTGGCTTTGGGCTATTCACAAGATTCATCCCCAAAAAAGCCGAACCCAAACACGGCCACATGAAAAAGTAAAATTGAGGTTGCTTCCACCGCCGACAATCGGTAGAGTGATAAGTAGTTAAGAAATCACAGATCATCATCAAACCATATAGGAGGCCCATTTTGAGTCCGATTAAAATCTTATTTATTTCCATTGAGGGAAATACCCGCTCATTTGTTAAAAATCTTGCCAGCTACGCAACCGGCATGCACGATCAAGACCCCGCAAACCCACTGGTTGAGTCTAAAGAAATCAGTGAGCAGACTGATTTTGCCAATGAAAGCGACCCATACTTTGCGTTTGTTCCCACCTATTTGAACGGTGGCAACGGAATTGATAATGGCGTGACGGAGCTGATGACCAACGCCTTGGGCGAATACATTGCCTATGACAAGAACGCTGAGCTTTGCCACGGCATCATCGGCAGCGGTAACAAAAACTTTAACGAACAGTATTGTTTAACTGCCAAACGCTACGCCTCCCAATTTAACGTCCCATTTCTAGCGGACTACGAGTTGCGAGGAACAGGCCGAGACGTGGAACGAATTTACAAGTTATTAGCCGAAAGCTAATTCGCATTAAACAAATAGGGAGCTGAAACAAAACGCGTGTTTTGTTTCAGCTCCCTTATTTAGTTAACAAATGTTATTTTGTCATCATCAGCACTCGGCGTTTATTCATCGCCCAAAGAATGACCGCAAATATAATAATCAATCCAGCAGCAAGTGAGAACAGCTCCCGGTATGAAGCATAATCCAGCACAATTCCACCAATCAGTGGTCCTACCGCTCGCCCACAGGACATAAACAGGTTGTAGAGGCCTTGGAACTTGCCCCGCTGTTGCGGTGTTGACAGGCTGTCAATCCAAGCCGGAATTCCAGGGAAACCGATCATCTCACCAATGGTCGTGACGACCATGACCATCACAAACGCTGAATAGTCACGGGCAAAAATCAGCCAGATAAATGATGCGGCAAAGATGAACACACCGACATAGGTTTGCGTACTCAACTTAAAATGAGTCCCAATTCGATTCACAAATGGCTGGCCGATCACGATCATCAGGCCATTTAAAGTCCACAGCAGGCTATAGTTTTCAAATGGGATATGAAGGTTAGTCATGTGAACGGGAATCACGCTCTCCCAAAGTGCGTATGCTAGGTAAACTGCAAGGACGACACCACAAATCGAGAGGATCATCCCACCGACATTTGTTTCTACTGGCGCGCCAGGTGTAACTGGCTTGCTAGGTGCCCTGCGATCAACTTTGACATTGAATTCGATTATCGTAATGATCATCAGTGCTGCATAAAAGACCGAGGTCGCAATAAAGACCAAGGTGACACCATGCTTGAGTAAAAAACCGACCATCAGTGTCCCAATCACAATCCCGACGTTTTGACCAATGTACAAAACGTTAAATATCGATCTGGTCGAACGGGTCTTAATGCTGGCCGCATAAGAATTCAGCAACGTCATACAAGCACCGTCGCCGAAGCCCACAAATAGCAGCATAATTGAAAATATCGGCCATCCATGGAAAAAGATTAACGTGACGATCGCAGAAGTTGAAATCAACGCACTGATAATCGTTGTCTTGTACGGAGACCAGTGATCAAACAGATAGCCGCCAAGGTAGTTCCCCAACATCATAAAACATGACATTGCCAACAACGTCAGCCCTGCGAGGGTCAACGTTTTATGTAAATAGTTGTGCAGATAAACCGTTACCAACGGCCACATGAATGCCGCACCGGCGTTTAAGACCAGGGAATACACAATGACGGAGTTAAATCGAATTTCACTTCGTTGTTTAATCAATTAATCAGTCCCTTCTTAATGAGTTATCCAAAATTCCTCTAGCACTATTTTCGCATACTATCGGCCAAAACAACATTGTTATCAAAGATAATCTAAAACAATTCTTTTTTCAATCGGATGTCGTCTTGATCAGTTATTTGCCGAATCACTTTGCACGGATTGCCCACTGCCAACGAATTGGCCGGAATATCTCGTGTAACAACGCTGCCGGCACCAATCACGCTGCCATTTCCAATGGTCACCCCACCAATCACTGTGACGTTGCTGGCAAGCCAACAGTTGCTTTCAATCGTAATTGGCTTGGCGTATTCTTTCCCCGGCAGCGAATTATCAGCGACAAAATTGCGGTCTTGATATTTGAGCGGGTGCATCGGTGTCACCAACGTCACATTAGGCCCAAACATGACATTATCGCCAATTGTGACTCGGCCGGTATCCAGTACCGTAATGTTGGTATTGCCATAAAAGTGCTCACCAATGGTCGTATGATCCCCATAGTCAAAAAAGATTGGTCCTTGAAAATAGATATGCTCAGAAGCATTGGGCAACAACTGCCGAAGAATCTCGGCACGCCTTTCATGTTCATCGTCAAAAGTATCACTATACATCTTCGATAAACGGTGAGCCAGGTGCTGTCGTTTCATAAGTACCGGGTCTCTGGGATCCGTCAACTTTCCTGCCAACATTCGTTGTGTTTCATCCATCGTCACGCCTCCCAAACGTCAAACAATCTCAATTTATCATATCATATTTAGCCCCTGATTCGCGGGGGCTTTGACGGCAAAAAAAACCGGTGTAAAAAGTCAATCGACCTTTTACACCAGCTGTCTAATCATCAAATTTATTTTACCAAAGCAAACTTATAATAGTGAAGTGGTGTGTTGCCATACTGCACTTTGATTGCATGGTTGGCTTTGTTGACAATCATGAAGTGTGTGTTGTCAGTAAATCTCAAATAGAACTTGTGGTAAGTCTTAGCGCCGCGTTCGCGGTAAGTGATTCCCCAGAACGTCTTGCTGTAGGTGGTTACCTTGTAACTTGCCCAATTAATTAATTTCTTTTGGAATTTACCGTTCTTGTAGAGGCCTTGGTTTAAGCCGCTCTTTTGGCTGAAGTTGGTCACAACGCTATAACCGTTGTTGTTACCAGATTGCCAACGACCAGTTGGTTCAGAAATCTTGATCTTGCTGCTTGAAGATTTTGAACTGCTTGAAGTTGTTGTCGTTGTAGTTGTGGCAGACTTTGGTGTCTTCACAGTCATAATTCGATAGAAGTATGACGTTGCTGATTTGCGGGCATAAACGTAAAGCTTTTGGTTGGCTTTAACGCTTGTGTGCAGTTCAGCACTGAATTTACCGGTCGTACTGTCAGCTTTCGTGCTGGCAATGGTTGTTTTGTTGGTGTTCCGAACGATAATTGACACACCTTTGGTAGCAGTACCGGTAACCGCCTTTGATGTGGTGTAAACATTATTGACTGATAGTGACGGAGAACTTGCGGATGCGTTGACACTGAACCCGATTAAAAATGATGCCAGGACAGCGAAGAACGCGATAAACTTAAATTTCTTCATTAGTATTGCTCCTAATCTTTATTTTGCAAGACTTATTATAAATGATTATCGCTATAAAAGCCGACAAAACGGCATTCATTTATGCTTTTCTTAAGAAAGGTGTCACGGAATAGTCATACAATTTAGCTGTCCAATTATGAAAACGATATGCCTGTAAATTTTATTCATTTACATTTGTAATTCGCTTTTGTTAGACTCTTATGTGTTATATAATGTGGAAGAACTGGTATAGACATATACCAAATTACTTAGTTAATTTTTTGATAGGAGTGAACATTTTGCCAACTGAAAGACGTTCTTTGATTATGCTCTTTGGAGCAACTGGTGACCTTGCCACTCGTAAACTTTATCCTGCAATGTTAAAGCTTTTCGAGAAGGGAAACATCCGCGATCACTTTGCTGTGATTGGGACTTCCCGTTACAAGTTTGATGATGAAAAGTTCCGTGAGATGGTTTCAAAATCCGTTTCTAAGGAATCTACCAATAAAAAGCAAATTGCTGATTTTGTGAGCCATTTCTACTTTGTGACTCATGATGTAACTGATCTTGAACACTATTCTGTTTTAAAAGATAAAGCAAATGAACTGGACAAGAAGTACCAATTGAATGGGAATCGTGTATTCTACATTTCAATGGCACCCAACTTCTTCGGAACAGTTGCCAAGAACCTCAAAGCACAGCACCTTCTTTCAGAAGGCAATGGATTTAACCGCCTTGTCATTGAAAAGCCATTCGGACGTGATTTCGAATCCGCAAAACAATTGAATGACGATTTAAGTGCTGCGTTTGAAGAAAACCAAATTTTCCGAATTGACCACTACTTAGGTAAGGAAATGATCCAAAACATCGAAGCAATTCGTTTTGGAAACACAATTTTCGAAGCCCTGTGGAACAACCGTTATATCGACAATATTCAAGTTACCCTGGCTGAAAAGCTTGGTGTTGAAGAACGTGCCGGTTACTACGACAACTCAGGTGCTTTGCGTGATATGGTTCAAAACCACATTATGCAGATTGTCAGTTTGCTGGCAATGGAACAACCGGTTGCCTTTAAGGATACCGATATCCGTGCTGAAAAAGTTAAGGCATTACGTAGTCTCCGTGTTTACAACGTTGCTGAAGCATCAAGCAACTTTGTCCGCGGCCAATACGCTGCCGTTGGTAACGACAAAGAATACCGTGAAGAAGACGGTGTTCCAAAGGATTCAAACACTGAAACCTTCGTTGCCGGTAAATTAATGTTTGATAACTATCGTTGGTCAGGCACACCATTCTACATCAGAACTGGTAAGAAGCTGGCTGATAAGTTTACCCGTGTTGACGTTGTCTTTAAGAAGCCGTTGGTTGATATCTTCGCCTTCCCACAAAGCGGCAGCACCCCACTGAACGCCAACGTTTTAACCATCTTCATTGAGCCTAACCAAGGCTTCTCACTGATGGTCAACGCTAAGAACAGCGAACAAGGATTCCACACTGAACCCGTTCAGTTGCAATACCTTGAAGATTCAAAGAGAACCAAGGAAACTCCACAGCCTTACGAACGTTTAATCCACGACGTTTTAAAGGGTGACGGGACAAACTTTGCCAGCTGGCCAGAAGTTGCCAACGCATGGAAGTTTGTTGATCAAATCCGCCGTGTATGGGATATTCAACAACCAATGTTCCCTAACTACATTCCTGGCTCAATGGGTCCAGTATCTGCTGATGAGTTACTTGCCCGTGATCACCGTGAATGGGTATTTAAATTAAATAAATAGGTTCCCATCCTCAAAACTGGTCAAAGCAAACTGCTTTGGCCAGTTTTTTTATTGCATGATCCGCTGGTTATTTTTGAAAATAATTACCATTTTGCTGAAAATATTTGTTGTCAATTTCTTTAGAACCCTCTTTCTAATTGACAAGGATTCAGGCGATCCCGCTTTCACAGTGTGAAAGCGTTTCCTAAAAAATGACGATTCATTTTCACAATCTCTTTTTCAAGGAATTAAGTTTACCGTTCTAACAGGTTTTTGTTTCACTTTCTTCTTGTGAGATGGTACACTAAGCGTGTAGTAATTCTTAAAAGAAAAGGATGGTTTTGAAATGTCTGATCAAAAAGCAAACATCGGTGTTGTAGGTATGGCTGTTATGGGCAAGAACTTAGCCCTTAACATTGAAAGTCGCGGTTACACTGTTGGTATTTTCAACAGAACTGGCGCAAAGACCGAAGAAGTTATGAAGGATCACGGCGACAAGAAGTTGGTTCCAAGTTACAAGATTGAAGATTTTGTGAACTCACTTGAAACACCTCGTCGAATCATCTTGATGGTTAAAGCTGGAAAGCCAACTGACGCTGTCATTGACGAATTACTGCCACTCCTTGATAAGGGCGATGTCCTTATCGATGGTGGTAACACAAACTTCCACGATACAATGGCTCGAAATGCCAAGTTGGATAAGTCCGGTATCAACTTTATCGGCATGGGTGTTTCCGGTGGTGAATTAGGTGCCCTTCAAGGCCCATCACTGATGCCAGGTGGTCAAAAAGAAGCTTATGATTTGGTTGAACCCATTTTAACCAAGATTGCCGCAAAGGCACCTGCTGACGGCGAGCCATGTGTCACTTACATCGGCCCTAATGGTGCTGGTCACTATGTTAAGATGGTCCACAACGGAATCGAATATGGTGATGAAGAGTTAATTGACGAAAGTTACAACATTTTAAGAAACCTTGCCGGCTACTCAGTTGATGAATTAGCTGACATCTTCAAGGATTGGAACAAGGGTGAACTCGACAGTTACTTAATCGAAATCACTGCTGATATTTTGACTCATAAAGATGATATTGGTGACGATAAGAGCAAGCCAATCGTTGATATGATTTTGGACCGTGGTGCCAACAAAGGAACTGGTAAGTGGAGCTCACAAGATGCCCTTGAAATTGGGATCGATCAATCAGTTATCACTGAAGCCGTTTACGCACGATTCATTTCAATGTTCAAGAAGGACCGGGTTGCTGCATCTAAAGTTCTTCCAAAGCCTAAAGCTGACATTGATTTCGACAAGAAAGAAATTGTTGAAAAGGTTCGTGAAGCCCTCTACTTTGGTAAGGTTATGAGTTACGCTCAAGGATTTGACCAATTAAAGGCTGCTTCAGATCAATATGACTGGAACATTAAGTTAGGTGAAATGGCCAAGATTTGGCGCGCCGGATGTATCATTCGTGCTCGATTCCTGCAAAACATTACGGATGCCTATGATAAGAATCCAGAGTTGCAAAACTTGCTGTTGGATCCTTACTTCACTGACATCTGCAAGAAGTATCAAGAATCAGCACGTGACGTTGTCGCATTGGCAACAAAGGCCGGCGTCCCAGTACCATCATTGGCCGCAGCCGTATCATACTACGATTCATATCGTTCAGAAGTTGTCCCAGCAAACTTGCTCCAAGCACAACGTGACTACTTCGGTGCCCACACGTACGAACGTGTAGACCGCCCAGGAAGCTTCCATTATACTTGGTATGAAGAACAATAGTGAGCGACGAAACCCGGGTTGATCCCGGAGCATAAGTTAGAAAAATCATTGATGAACGGTTCTTTTTCATCGATGTTTTTTTTGACTTATTCATAATGGATCAGTTTTATCGGAGC
>NZ_JAXGWW010000048.1:0-12493 GCF_040773105.1 Lentilactobacillus sp. | reverse complement strand
CAAACGCCAGCAACTCAAACAGCCAGCCAGGAAAAATTACCACAAACTGGTGAAAATCAGACTGATCACCAACTATCGGTAATTGGGATGATCTTAATGGCAATGTTTGCCTGGATTGGCTTTGGTCGAAAGAAACGTAAAGAAGACGATTAAGTCAATTAAAAAACGGCGCCACACAAGGATAATTCAAGTGTGGCGCCGTTTTTAATTGGAATGATAATTCACTAATTTTGAACAATCACCAGTGATTTAATCGCTTCACGTTTGGTCATTGCTTGGTAAGCATTGTCAATTTCATCAAGACTAAACCGCTTGGTGAAGACTTTACCCGGGTGGATTTCGCCATCAAGAACGGCCCTTAATAAGACGTCCTTGTCATAAGTGGTCACTGAAGCAGGGCCACCGGCAACGCCTAAGTTCCGGCGGAAAGTACTGTTTGGATCGGACTTCTTGGTGTGTGGCAAGCCAACCCGACCAACGATTGCGCCTGGGCGGGCAACATTCATGGCGGTTTCAGTTGAGAGTTCTGAGCCAACACACTCAAGAACGGCATCGGCGCCGGCACCGTTTGTAAGGGCCATGACTTTGGCAACGGCTTCGTCACCACGCTCAGCCACGATATCCGTTGCACCAAATTCGGTGGCGAGCTTTTGTCGGTCTTCATGACGGCTCATGGCAATAATTCGGCTGGCACCACGCATTTGAGCGGCAATGACACCACACAGGCCAACCGCACCGTCACCGACAACAACGACAGTGTCGCCTGGCTTAACGTTGGCGACTCTGGCTGCGTGATAGCCGGTTGCCATCACGTCAGCCAGTGACAGAAGTGAGTTCAGCATGCCATCGCTGTAATCTTCCGGGTGGCCGGGGATTTTGACCAATGACCACTCAGCGTGTTGATAACGCACGTATTCGGCTTGATAGCCTGAACTGAAGTTGTCACGATGGGTTTGACAGCTGCCTTCGTAACCGGCACGACAGGCAGCACAGTGACCGCAGCCGTGGGTAAACGGTGCAATCACAAAATCACCGGGTTTAACGGTTGTAATGTCTTTTCCAACTTGATCAACAATGGCAATCGCTTCGTGACCACTGTTCTCAGAATTGGCATCCTTTTCTTCTAAGCCACGGTAGGCCCAGAGGTCAGATCCACAGACACAGGCACGGACAATGTGTAAAATAACGTCATCGTCAGCTTGAATCGTGGGTTTATCAATTTCAGTAATTTCAACTTTTCCTGGTTTAACAAATAATGTTGATTTCATTTTCATATCTCCTCATCTTGTTTTGACTTACGACGTTATTGTAAACCTTAAAGTGAACTTCAAGGCAAGCTGATTTGAAAATTATTTTGAATGAGCTTCCAAACGTTTCTGAAGTTCAATGTCATATGTGCGCATCAAAGGCGTCATGATCGCTACGAGACCGCAGATAACCGTGCCAACTCCTGCGATGACAAATAACATTTCAACGCCAATTGCATCGGCAAGCGGCCCGGCAAAAATCAATCCAATCGGGCCGGTCAGACTCATCAGCGAATTAAGAACGCCAAGGACCCGACCCAATTGTTTGGAAGGGTAGCTTTGCTGAATCATGGCCATTAACAGGGTATTGAAAAATGGGGTCGCAATGCCTTCAATCACGTTTAAAATGGCAAACCACCAAAACCCGCTCTGGTTTCCTGGCAGCAAGCCGCTCAAGCCAGTTGGAATGCCGATCAGGAAAAAGGCGATAATGACCGGCTTCATTCGGTCCCGCCAGTTGCCCCAAATGCCAATAATGGCGCCACCGACCAGCATGCCCGCGGAATATAAGGCTTCAATGAACCCGGCTTGGCCGACGGTTCCTTGAAAGTATTTCATGGTCATCAGTGGATACATGCTGGCAGCGGGCATATAAAGCAGTGTAAAGACGGCACCGGTAATGGTAATGTACCAGAGTCCACGATTTTTCATAAGGTCTAAGAGGCCTAATTTGGTGTTGTGGAGCATGTGTAAGGCCGCATCAATTTTTTCGTTGTTGGGAATTTGAACCCAAATCAAAATGCTGATTCCAAGGATGGCGCCTAACACGTCAAGTAAAATCAAAAACTGTAAGGGGATGATCGCAAATAAGAATGCCCCCAGTGCCGGGGCAATGATCATGTTAGCGGATTGGACCATTCCCAGTTGGCCGTTGATTTTAGTCAGTTCTTCGTCGGGGACCATTGTCGGCATGACTGATTGAATCGTGGGCATTTGAAAGGTTTGAGCGATGGATCGCATTAACAGCGACACAAAAATCAGCCAGATTGGAAAGACGTGAAAGACGCCGCCGGAGACTGACAGGACGATGGCAAACATGGCCGCGACGACATCAGGCACAATTAATAAGCCCTTTTTGTTCCAGCGATCAACCAGTGGCCCGACAAATGGACTTAACAACGCCATCGGCAGCATTCCCAAAATCGTGGCAATGCTTAAAATTGTTGCGGAGCCCGTTTGCTTTGTCAGATACCAAATAATTGCGTACTGGACGATCATGCTGGTGATACCCGTCAAAAATTGACTGACTAAAAATAAATAGATATTTCGACGCCAATGTTCCTGTTTAACCCTCATGGCAACTTCCTCGATATTTCATAAAATAATGGTTATCCATATTCTACCGTAATTAGCCTAAAATTGGCGAATAACCGTCAAAGTGACTGACATTGACAAGCGGTTGTGATAAGCTCACTTAAGATACCAAAAGCAAACTTAAAGGAGAGACAAGATGACTTTACCTCAATTAGATTTAGCAAACGCCAAGGGACCCAAGGCAACCATTAAAACCAACCATGGTGAGATTGTGGTTCAATTGTTCCCGGAACAGGCACCCAAGACCGTTGAAAACTTCGTTGCCCTTGCTGAAAAGGGATACTATAACGGGGTTGTTTTTCACCGTGTGATTCCTGATTTCATGATTCAAGGCGGCGATCCAACCGGTACCGGAATGGGTGGCGAAAGCAGCTTTGGCGGCAACTTTGCTGACGAATTTTCACCAGAACTGTTTAACATCAACGGTGCGCTGTCAATGGCCAATGCGGGTCCGGATACCAACGGCAGCCAGTTCTTCATTGTCACCAACGAGCACGTTGATGACGGCATGGTTTCTCAAATGAAAACTGCTGGGTATCCTGAAGAAATTATCGATGCTTACAAGAATGGCGGGACACCTTGGCTTGACTTCAGGCATACAGTTTTCGGCCAAGTCATTTCCGGCATGGACGTTGTGAAAGAAATTAGCAAGGTTGACACCAATGCTCAGGACAAGCCAAAAGACGATGTAATTATGGAATCGGTCGTTATCGACAAATAGCTGTCTTAATTTAATCGATAAATAAAAAAGTATTGAATTGACTGATTTGTGACCAGCTAATTCAATACTTTTTAATTGGAGGAGACTATTTCTTAATTTGTTTCAAAATATTTGAAACCGCGTTTGCTTGGAACTCTGCTTGGGCCTGCTTCATGACCTTTGTCCGGTCGGCGGCCGACATGGTTGGGTTCTTCTTCATGGCAGCCATCACTTGTTTTGTGACGAACGCCTTGCCTTGAACCTTGAGCTTTGCTTGGTAAGACTTGCTTGCCATGGCTTTCTTAAGAGCCTTGGCTTGTGGGACGGAAAGGACTTGCACGTCGTTATTTACATAGATAACGTTTTGGCGCTTGACAAATTTGTGTCCCTCACCAGAAATGCCAAACCATAACTTGGTGGTCCCGCTGGTGTATTCCCAACGAGTGGTTTTAGTAACCATTCGGTTGTCACCATTGGTCTTAACCAGTTTGTTGGTTGTATCCGTCGTTTGTGTATGCGACTGTTTCTTCGCATTTTCAGACTTTTGATAAATATAGACCTGATGCTTATTGGCGGTACCGATTGGCTGATAGAGAAACATTTTCATTTGCTTGCTGCCAACGGGATAGATTTTTTGGCTGACAGAAGTTGTGACTTGGTGCATTCCATAGTGGTCCCGATCATTTTTAATAATGAAGACCATTGAGGTGATCGCAACAAGAAGTGACAATGCCGTTAAGATATAGGCAGTCGGCTTATTGTTAATGTAAATGAAGAAGATGAAGGCGAAAAGAACGCCCAAAATTAGGGTTACTACGATCATTAATCTTCACCTCCGTTTTTAGTGTAGTCGCTTGATTGACCACGATTCTTTAAGAAGAATGCGGTTGCCAAAGCCAGGACACAGAAGACAAGTGAGATGGCAAACGCAGCGTGATAACCGGTCAAGGTTGCATTGATCATGTGATCTCGATAGCCCAATGGGTTGGAAGTCAACATGCTCTTTGCGGGTTGGTTGCTCTTGGTGACGTTTGTCAAAATACTAATTAAGACAGCCGTTCCGACTGAAGAGGCAACTTGACGCTGCGTATTGTTAACCGCAGTTCCGTGGCTCAACAGGTTAATTGGCAATGAGTTCATCCCAACGGTTGTGGCCGGCATCATCGACATGGAAATCCCAAACATCCGGATTGCGTAGAAGACGACGATATACAAGGTTGACGTATTTTTTGTAATGAAGATAAATGGCACCGATCCAAGTGTTAACAGCGTCATTCCAAGAATTGAGAGGCGTTTGGCTCCGAAACGGTCAACGGCTCGACCGGTAATCGGACTCATAATTCCCATCATTAACGCACCGGCTAACAAGGTCAGTCCAGAATGAAAGGCCGACATTCCTTTTACAATCTGTAAGTAAAGCGGAATGACCATTTCAACACCGACCATTGACATCATCGTGACGGAGCTCAAGATGGCTGATACGGTAAATGGAACGGAGCGATAAACCCGGAATTCCAAGAATGGGGTCTTCATGACAAGTTGACGCCAGACGAATAAGCTGATGAAAATAACCCCGATGACTAACGTTGAAATAACGGTTGTGCTGCCCCAGCCATCGTCTCCAACGGATGAAAAGCCGTACAACAAGCTACCAAATCCAATCGTTGATAAGACGACAGAAAGTAGGTCAATGCTTGTCTTCTTGTTATCCAAAACGCTCTTGACGAACCAGAAGCTGGCAAGAATTACAACGAACATCAATGGAATGATCATTCCAAATAAATCCCGCCAAGTCCAGTTATCAATGACCCATCCGGAAAGCGTTGGGCCAATCGCTGGTGCCAGACCAATTACAATTCCGGCAAGCCCCATGGCCGTTCCTCGTTTGGCAGGTGGAAAGATTGACAGCATGATCGTTTGAAGCAACGGCATGGTCACGCCAACGCCTAATGCTTTAATTAAACGGCCGGCCAACAAGGTGCCAAAGTTTGGCGCGATGTAACAGACAATTGTACCGACAAAGAAAACTGTCATGGCACCAATATATAACCATTTTGAATTGAATCTTGTGCTTAGCCAAGCACTAACAGGAATCATAATTCCGTTAACCAGCATGAATCCGGTTGTTAACCACTGAACAGTTGATGTATTGACATCAAATGCCTTCATAATGGTCGGAAATGCGGTGGAGAGAATCGTCTGGTTCAGAACCGTACAGAATGTTCCGATCAGAATAACGATGATCATCAAGCCACGGTTATACGAATTTCCGTTTTTATCTACTGCGTTACCCACGATTGATTACCTTCTTTGTCTCTAAATTTTTGATTTCTTTCGAAAAATTGAACATTGACTAATATAAGATTATTCGTCTTCGTTGTCAAGTATCTTGACAAACATATTTAAAAATATATACTTGATGTTAATAAAGCTCATATAAGTATCAGACGATTTAATAAACAAAATGCCGACATTAAGGCAATGGAAACAATTACATTTTCGAACGGATAACTTTAACCTTAGAAACGAGGGATCATTTTGGACAAAGAGTTCCAGCAAAAGCTGGCTCAAATTATTAAGGATAACGATTGGCATTTAGGAATTGGCGATGTCTCCAATGCAACGGGTGTTTCACAGACCCAGCTTCGCTATTGGGAACGCAAAGGCTATATTGAAAGCCGGCAGGGCAAGGGACAAAACCGGAAGTTTACTTATAGTATGCTGATGAAGGTCTATCAAATGAAACTGCTGTTAGACCAAGGCTATACGCTGGCGGTTGCTGCCCAAAAAGCGGAATCAAAGAGTCGTGAACTTAAATTACTCAAGCAGGTGTTATTTGACCGCTTTGAAGGAATGGCCACCATTGATGGCAGTCCGGCCGTTAACCTGGGTTATCTAGATGACAGCAAGAAAACTATCTTATACGCGATTGTTAAAAAAGATGGGACGGACTTCAAGGTTGTACCGGTGGAAAAGTAAAGTTTTTGAGAAACTAATTAACTTTATGCTTGCATTTTGTACCCCTATAAGCGTTACACTGTAATTATTAAAAATGTGTCGGAGGGAATTTCATGTTAGAAAAAATTACTTACAAAGAATTATTGAGCCATGCGTTTGATATCCCAGTTTCAGTTACATACTGGGACGGCAAGACTGAAACCTATGGGGAAGGTGAACCCAAAGCCAAGATTGAAATCAAGAAACAAATTCCGTTAAAAGAAATGACTGCCAAGCCAACGTTGGTATTGGCCGAAGCATACATGAACGGCGACATCGAAATCGATGGCAGTATTCAAGAGTTGGTTGCGTCCGCATTCCGGGCCGATCACAGTTTCTTAACCAACAATCCATTTTTGAAGCACTTACCTCGGATTTCTCACTCAGAGAAGGCCAGTGAAAGTGATATTCAAAAACATTATGACATCGGAAACGACTTTTACAGACTTTGGCTCGACAAATCGATGACGTATTCATGTGCCTACTTTGAACACGATGACGATACGTTGGAACAGGCACAGTTGAACAAGGACCGCCATATTTTGCATAAGCTTGATCCGCAACCAGGCAACACCTTACTTGATATTGGGAGTGGCTGGGGAACGTTGTTGTTCATGGCTGCCGAAGACTTCGGGCTGAATGCGACCGGAATTACTTTGAGCCAGGAACAATACGATTACACCAAGCAACAAATCAAAGAACGTCACCTTGAAGGAAAAGTTGATGTGTTACTTGAAGACTACCGTGAAGTGAAAGGCCAATTTAATTATGTGACCTCTGTTGGGATGTTCGAACACGTTGGTAAGGAAAACTTGGGGCTTTACTTCAAGAAGGTTCACGATTTCTTGAAGCCTGAAGGCCGCGCTTTGATTCACGGAATCACTGGCCAACATGAAGGCGCCGGCGTTGATCCGTTCTTAAACGAATACATTTTCCACGGTGGCTATATTCCTAACGTTGCTGAAAACATGAAGCACATTATGGATGCCGGTATGCAGATGAGCGACTTGGAACCATTGCGCCGTCATTATCAAAAGACGCTTGAAATTTGGTACGCCAACTACACGAAGGTGATTGATCACGTTAAAGAGAAGTACGGCGTGCCATTTGCTCGAATGTGGGGGATGTATCTCCAAGCCAGTGCCGCTTCATTTGAAGCCGGAAACATTGACGTCATGCAGTACCTGCTGACTAATTCCCCTAGTGGAACTGGTTTGCCAATGACGCGTCAGTATGTTTATCAAGCTGACGGTGAATAAGTAATAAGTAAAAATAGTATGTAGAAGAGGTCGGGGCAAGACTTAGTGTTTTGCTCCGACCTCTTTTGCTTTGACACCTATTTAAAATGCTTCACAATCATTTGGCTAAGGTACAGCAACAACCCCAGTAGGGACAAAATGCACCCGACTATCAGGCCAGGGATGTGGTAACGCATGACGACGTGATTTGTGGTGCTGGTGATCGGCACGGCGGCAAAGTCGCCTAAAACTTTGACCACCTTAACCGGCTGCCGGTTAACCGTTGCTGTCCAGCCCGAATCATAAGGAATGGACGTGTACAGCCAGTGCTGATTGGGACTTGTCCGGGTCACCGATCCACTGACTTGGTTATTTCGGTATGTCGGCATAAATGAATGCTTTTTGAGTTGAGAGACTACTCGTGAAAATGCCTGTGTGTTCAAGGTAATCAAATTGACCTTCTTCAACGCTGATTGACTGTGGCTCAGAAATTGGATTGTCATTGGAATCCCTTGGCGGTATGTGCCCAGCTTGATAATGTATCGTTTGTGAAGTGGGTCGGAGATGTTTCCCAAACGCTTGCCGTTGACCTTAATGGATGAGTAATCAAACGACGCATCAGATGTGTCAAAATAAAGCGGACCACTCAACTTTGGGAAAACCGTTAATGAATAACGAGTGCCGGAATGAGTGATTGTCCTTGAACTTTGATTAATGGTCTCTTTTGGCAAATACGAATTGGAAGACGGAGAGATCGTTTGCAAGATATTTTCCAGGTTCGTGAAAATAAATCCGGACCTTAGTTTGAGGTTAGCGAACTGATTACTGACAGGAAAGCCCATGCCAACGTAACTTGAATTTGGTTGAATCTGACCCTTTTGGTTGAGGTTGTATTTAACACCCAACAGCAGTTTAGAAATCGTGGTATTGCCGGCGAAGTCTATCCGCCGTTGATTCTTGCTGTAAAGGCCCAACATTTTCAACGTTTCCCGCATTTGTTCGGGCAACGTTGAACTATATTCTTGGACGCCGTTGTAGTTAAAGATTTGGGCATCGTTGTAACCGTAATAGATTTCTTTAAATGCCGGCGCAAGGGCTGTTTGCTGCTGACCAATTCGGAAAAGCTGGGTTTGCGGGTTGGTAGAACCAGCCAGTTCTCGGCGTTGTTGATGATAGGCGGCCGTGTATTTGGATTGGCTGGCAAACGGTTCTGTTGCCAAGGTACTCATGAAGTTAGCCCCTAGTTCGGTGACAATCAGCGCGCCGACAGTCAGCCTTTTGATGTTTGTAATCGTACTGAATAAAATAGCTGAGTAGATCATGACCAAAATGATGTTGATCAAAAGCATGTGAAGTGAATTTGGTTGAAGCGACAGGTAGGCGTTTGCGTGATTCAACTTTGTGTCCCCATACCCGATGATTAAAAGTAATGTGATGAGCGTAGGGATCGCTAATTTATACCGGGTCTTAATTCCGGCTGGCTGATTAATTAATGCTTCATAGCCAATCATTATCAGCATGAAGCTCAGTAAAAATGAATAGCGAAACGGAGAACCCGATGGTTGGCTCATCATGTGCCAAACCAAGTTAATTGGGCCAATCAACATGCTAAAAAATAAAATTCCAAGCGTCACTGCTGCGCCAGTCTTGTGTTCCCGGGGAATTCTTGGATGGCAGAAATAAGTAAATGCCAGAATCACGACTGCCGTGGACGCAAAGATCGCCGGTGCGTGAAAGAGGCGATTAACGTATGATTGGCCGCCGATGCCAAGCTGCGAGAGAAACTCCAGGCCAAATTGGGGCTTGGCTACAGAGATCAAATTGTTATCGGCTGACGGGACTATTTTGGCCGTCTGCAGCATGCCGAGTGCCGTGGGTAACAGGACGACCAGGCTGGTTAGGACACTACAAAGTTCCGTGAAGGCAAACGATTTGATAAATGGCCAATTAGCTGGCAACCACTTGGTTCCTGACGGCAATTGAGAATGGGTCGAGATCATCACGTCAATCGCGTAAATAATCGTGAAGATGCCAATCATGTAGCCGATGTAATAATTGGTCATGATACATAAAGTTAGCCATAAAAATAAGGGCCACGAGCTGTGGTTTGCCTTGATGCAATCAATCCCATAGCAAATGAGCGGTAAACAAATCAACCCGTCCAACCACATGATATTGATAAAGTTGGCCGTGATAAAACCGCCCAGGCTAAACGCGAGCGCAAATACAGGGTTCAGCCAATCGAGCCGATTAAAATGTTTCGCCAGAAAGAAGCTGGTTGTCGCTGCGATGAATGCATCTTTAAGCATGAAGACAATCGTGATGGCCACCGGAAGCTGACTGGTTGGAAACGGCAAGGTGATGAGGTTAAACGGACTTAAAAGGTAGTACGCGATCAGCGGCACCACGTTTTCGCCCACCCCGATTGAAAACGAAAACGGGGTGAGCTGGCCGGTTGCTAACGTGTGCTTGAAAAATGATAAAAAGGGCACATATTGTGCGCCCATATCACCGACCAACAGGCTGCGATTGCCAAATGGCACAATCCCATTCAATCCCAGAATGAGTCCCAGGACAATCAGGGCCATTGTTCCGGATATAACTGACATCATGAGTATATTTGTGCGGGTTAATTTAAGGTTCATGATTCATGCCTCGATTCTGATGAGCCCGTTGTTTCATGTTGGCCTGTTCTCGATTAAAAAGTGCTAAGGCAGAGACACACCATAATGTCGAAAACAACATGCCGCCCAAGACATCAAAAGGATAGTGAACTTGAAGGTATAATCGTGAGACGCATACTAATGTCAGCCATAAAAGCAGCATGGTCACTACGAAAAATCGTGTTCTAACAGAGGAGATTTTTGGACAGACAAATTTGATGATCACAAACAATAAAATGACAGATCCGACAACGTGTCCACTAGGGAAACTAAAACCACTTTCCGAAACGAGCATTGTTGTGGGACGTGGGCGTTGGATGATCAATTTCATGATGAGGCCGGCAGCGTTTCCAGTGATTGTCATCATCAGGATCAACATGGCGATATTGACTTGTTTAAGCCGCCAGAAAATCACGCCAATGATGATTGCCGTTGGAATGGTGACGAGTGGACTTCCTGTGAACGCAAAGGCTTTGAAGAAAGCCGTCCGTTCTGGGGTGATGAGCTGCTCAAAACGGTTTAATATGTCGCGATCCAAAAAGTAAGCCTGGGCATTTTGAAAGAAGACTAAAACGGCCATGCCCGCGAATAAGACCCATCCGATTGTGAGCCAGGGATGCTTGGTTAATGATGTGGATTCCATTTCTGCGCCTCCATTCTTAAAGTGTTGAAACCCTTAATGATATATGGTCAGTCTACTGTCGCAGAGTCCTTAGTAATACTGGCATCAAAAAAGAGGTTTCTGATAAATTCTCAGAATAGTCGCCGTCGAATGACACTTATTAATATGGGGGCGGTTGATAGAAGCGCCAGTCCTCAAAAAATCCCGTCAGTCAATTGTTCCTGGTCTTGGAATGATTGATTGATGGGATTAAATTTTGGGATCAGCTGATTGTTGCTGATCGTATGAAATCAACAGAAAGAGGCTGAGTCAAGTTAATACTTTTGGCCCAGCCCCTGACGCGTTCAAATTTAGTTGTGTACGTTGTTGGAAATGGAGACTAACTGATCAATTCTTAGGAAGTCATTATTGTTAAGCAATTTTTTTGAACACCAACTCAAAGCGGACACCGTGGGGAACCACATCGGCGACCTTAATTTGGATACCGTTCAAAGTTGCCAGTTGGGCGGCAATTGCAAGTCCGAGGCCGTTTCCGGTTACCTGGCTGTTATGCGCATGGTCGCCACGGTAAAATCGATCGAAAATGTGTTTCTTATCTTCGTCTGGAATGCTGGGGCCGTTATTTTCGACTGATAAAATCGTGTTATGAGCCGTGTTGGTGATTTGAACCGTAATCGTTGAATCGGCCCCTGCGTATTTTCCGGCGTTATCAAAAAGGGTCGACAAAATTTGTAAAACGTTGGTCTGATTGGCATTCACGCTCGCTGTTTTTGCACCACGGACTTCGATGTGTTGCTCGAGAAGGACGCGTTGCTCTTCCACGGTTTCGTTGACAATCGCCACCAAGTCAAACGTGGTCTTTTGAACGACCTCTTTATCAGCGCGGGACAGGGCCAGCAAACTGTTGACCAAAGCCTGCATTTTAGCGGACTCATCATCAATAAAATGAAGCGATGTGTCAATAATTTCAGGATGATCTTTACCTCGTCGTTTGACCAATGAAATGTGGCCACGGATTGCGGCAATTGGCGTTCTTAATTCATGAGAGGCGTTTGAAATAAACGCTTTTTCCCGCTTGTTATTTTCAATAATTGCCGATAATAAGTCATTAAAGCTGGTCGCCAGCTCTCGAACTTCAACTGGTGAATTTGGAACCGGCAGTAGGCTTTCGACGTTAACAACTGACTGGCTGTGGGATTGGGCTGTTCGTTGAAGCATCTGAAGTGATCGCGTCAGTCGTTTTGCGATCAAAGAAATGACAAACCAGCCCAGAATCAGCCCGACGAATAACGTTCCCAGTACAACGAGGATAACTGAGGCCAGCGTCTTAATGATCGAGTTTAAGCTGAGCCAAATTTCAGACTTAATCTTTTTGTGTTCGCCACGCCGTTCGCCACTGCGGTAATAAAAGAGTCCATAATGCTTGCTGTAGGTGAGGGCGGGGAAAAATGGCAGGTGCAGTGATTTTGAAATCGGAGTCGGGTTGGAACTTAAAAAAGTATGAGCACCCTTAGAATAAAAGACGTCTGATTGACGGTTTGCGCCGCTCTGGTCAGTGACGCGGACATAAGTATTTTCAGTATTGATGTTGCTGCTTTTTCGCCACTGGTTCCAATCCGGCTTATCATCAATGAACGAGCGGTTCAAACTTT
>NZ_JAXGWW010000047.1:0-12545 GCF_040773105.1 Lentilactobacillus sp. | reverse complement strand
CGGGTCAATTGATCGTCGTTTGATTCATCAGCTTTAGGCTGCCAACCCAAACGTGCCAACTGAGAAGCACTCAGCTTATCAAAGAACGCCTTCAACGCGGTTTCTTCATCAGATTTTGGTGTCACGAACTTCTGAAGGTTGGACGCAACTCGATAAAGGGCCGCGTTCACAATGTTTGACTGGCTCTCTGAAAACGTTGGCAGTAACGGCACAATGTTGGCGTATGAATTCTTGCGACCATCGGCTAATAAACGCAAGTCTTGAAGCAGTTGAAGTTGAGAAATTGAATCTAATGAAGCCACGTGATCCAAAATATCCTTCATTAACGTTTCATCATATTGAACAATGAAGTGCGAACTGTTGCCGACGTTTAAGAAGAACGGTTTGCCCGTCTTGTTTCGGAGTTCGGCGTAATCGCCAATCGTCAACGACTGATCGGCCATAATTTCGGGAACTGCCTCGTAATTGCTGTTCAACGGAATCTGCCACTTGCGGTCAACATCTTGTCCTTTGCCAATGAAAAATTGTTGTTGTGACAGCGTTAGTTGGCCGTCAACCACTTTAGCCGTGACCACTGGATAACCGGGTTGTTCCAACCAAGAATTCATGATGGCACCGACATCCATTCCGGATGCATCCCCCAACGCCGACCATAAATCAGCACCGGTGGCGTTATGGAACTTGTGAGCGTCAAAATAAGCTTTCAAGCCTTTTCGTAAGGCATCATCGCCAACCAGGGCCCGGGCCATGACCAGCATCCGAGCACCCTTGGCATACACAATGGCTGAATCAAAAATCGAATCGATTTCGGCAGGATCTTCCACTTGAACGTGGACAGATTGCACCCCGTCAGTCGCATCCCGTTGGAGGGCGGCTGGCGCTTCAGAAGTTTGGAAGACTTCCCAAATGTGCCAGTCGGGTTCGATCGCATCAATCGCAACGTATTCCATCATGTTGGCGAAACTTTCATTCAACCATAAATCGTCCCACCACTTCATCGTCACCAAGTCACCAAACCACTGGTGCGCAAGTTCATGGGCGATCACGGTTGCCACCAATTGTTTCATTTCAAACGAGGTGTTTTCAGGATCTAATAATAAGTAGGCTTCCCGATACGTAACCAGTCCCCAGTTTTCCATCGCGCCGGCTGAGAAGTCGGGCAATGCCAACTGCCATGAATGTGGTAACGGATAAGGGGTTTGATAAAAGTCTTCGTAAAATTCGATTGAACGTTTGGCAATATCCAAGGCAAAGTCCAGCTCGCTTTGTTGATGCGCTTTCGTCGAAAAGACGCCGACTTCAACGCCGCTCTTGGTGGTCGTTTTGACACTTTGGAGCTCACCGAAGCCAAAGGCAATCAGGTAAGTGGACATTCTCATTGTCGTGTCAAAGTAGTGAACGCCGTTTTCGGTTCTGACTTCGGGCATATTGCTGATGATTGATTCGCCCTCGTGCTCATCGAATTTGATGGCCAAATCAAAAGTCGCTTTGGCTTCGGGTTCATCAACACATGGAAACGCTTGGCGGGCTGCCGTCGTCTCGAACTGGGTTCCAATGAGCTGTTTTTTGACGCCGTCAACTTCATAGTAAGAAGGATAAATTCCCATCATGGTATCGGTTAACTTGGCTTGAAAGGCGATGACCAGCTTCACTTCACCTGTTTTGGGCAAATTAATATGAATTGCTTCCTGCTTATCGTCCTTGGTGAATGAAAGATCCTGTCCATCTAATTGAACAGATTGAATGTCCAAAAACTTTTGGTGAATTGAAATACTTTGTGATTTTGCATCTCCGATAATTGTTGAAGTCCCGGAGAATTGTTTGCCTTGTCGGTTGATATCTAAATAAATATTGTAATGGGTTGGTTGAAACTTTTCATAAAAATGGGTTAGCTGTTCTGCCATGAAATGCCTCCTGATGAAATTTAGTTAATTATATTATACGACTATGAGAAAGCAGGTGGTCAATAAATCTCGTTTGCCGTATTTGTTGATGCTTGCTACACTAGTGTTATTAGGGGGCGAGCATCATCAAAAATACAAAAGCACAACGTTGGACCGGGCTGATTTCCGGGTTGATTTTAAACGCATTTGGAAATGCACTCACGATTTCCGCCAACATGGGAAGCGCTGTTTGGACAGCTTCGGCGGTGAATTATAGCCACTGGTTCAACGTCAACGTTGGGATGATCTTATTTTTCATCGGGTTGTTAAACGCTATTACCAACCAAATTCTGCTGAAATATTTGGATTGGCCGCGCTTTATTGGTGAAGTCCTCTATGTTTGCTTCTTCAGCTACTTCGTCAATATTTTTGTCCAAGGCTTTGAACTGCTGGGAGTGGGCCAGTTGCCGATTGTCGTTCGGGGCATTCTTGCCTGCCTGGGCATTATTTTCTTTTGCACAGCAATCTCACTTTATCAACGAGCCAACCTTCTAATGCACCCTAACGACGACACGACCAACATTTTGCGGTTTATGTATCTAAAGAAGAGTGCCGTAGCGGCCCAACTAATTGATTTTGTGCCCCCGATTATCGCAATGATTATCTCATTTGCCATGACAAAGAACCTTTACGCCGTCAACGTCGGCACCATTTTTTCCATTTTATTTAATGGTCTGATTATTCAAACTGCGGACCGGTACGTTTGGCCCAAATTAAAGCATAACTTCAAGGTCTTGGGAAACGACGATCAATAAACATCACCCGTTTAAATTTTTAGCGAAATGAGCTTGCATCCTAGATAAAAAGTGATAAATTTAGGTTAATCAACATGGCTGTCATACAGCCATTGAAGGAAGGACATCACCATGATCACTTTATTGATTTTACTCTTACTATTTGGCACACTGGCCATCAAAATCAGCTGGCTGCTTCTTAAAGCGTCGTTTTGGGTTGTCTTCCTATTGTTTGGCGTTTTAATTTTCTCGAAGCTCCTGCTGATCGGACTTGTGATTGCCGCAATTTATGGCGGATATGCGCTGTATCAACGCTCGCAAGTCCAAGCTTATAATAACCGCCACTAGCATATTGAAAGTTTTTTACAAGAGGGTTGGCACATAAGTCGTTGATTTATGTTTCAGCCCTCTTTGTTCGCTAACCGTCCAAATTTTTGTATTCCTTGTCCCACTTGATTCTACCGTGAATCTTATTTAAAATATTTTAAATTTATATAAATTTTGTAACCGTTTTTATGGAAATTTATTTTCATAAGTTATATGATAGCTATTGTTACTTAAAGAGAAGGAGAATTTTGATTATGAATATACTTATTGCATTGCTGCCCGCTCTGGGATGGGGATTAATGCCGTTAGTCACTGGGAAAGTTGGTGGCTCACCCACGAACCAGATTTTTGGAATTGGTGCTGGAACAACCATTATCGGCTTAATTGTTTTTGCTATTACCCGTCCAGCCGTTGATGGCAAGGCATTCCTATTTGCCCTCGTCTGTGGTGCCCTGTGGACAATTGGCCAAATTGGTCAGTTTATTTCTTTCAAGCGAATTGGCGTTGCTAACACCTACCCACTTTCAACTGTGTTCCAGTTAGTGGGTAACTCAATTCTAGGCGTCTTGATTTTCGGTGACTGGAAAGGTACCCAGTCCAAAGTGATTGGCTTTATCGCCCTATTGATCGTCATTTCCGGGGCCCTCTTAACCTCTGTTAGTGATCAAAAAGACGGTAAGATTACCTTGAAGGACTCACTATTCTTGTTGGTGACCACCGTTGGTTACTGGATTTACTCGTCATTTCCAAATATTCCGATTATTAAAGCCCAAAGCGGCACGTCGATTTTCCTGCCAGAAATGCTGGGAATTTTGGTTGGTGCAGTGATTTTTGGCCTCTTTACGGATCGGAAATCATTTACCCAAAAAGAACAGTATCTTAATATCTTTGCCGGACTAATTTGGGGTATTGCGGCACTATCTTACATTTATTCAGCACAGGCAAACGGAAATACGTCAGCCTTTATCTGGACACAGTTGAGTGTCGTCATTGCCACATTCGGCGGCATTGCTGTTTTGCACGAACATAAGAGCCATCGCGAAATGATGTATACAATTGCCGGAATTGTCTTGATTGTTCTCGGAAGTATTGCGACGTCGTTTGCTTAGGGAATAGTGTGTGACAATCGGCGTTTTGATCCCAGAATTTAAGCCCAACAATCGATTATTCCCGGGTTTGGAATGATTGATTGTTGGGCTTAAATGGCCGGGATCAGCCGATTGGCGCACAATTCAACCAAGTAACATTGAAACCAAAAAAGGTCGAAGCAAAACATAACGTTTTGCTCCGGCCTCTTCTTATTTCATCAATCATGAACCCCATCACTGACCAATGCCAGTCTTGGTAAAGTCGTTCAGCAGTCTGGCTGTTACTCTTCTGAAGAAGTCTTTCAAGAATAAGCCCACCAACAGGCCGCCGATCAACATGCAAATCAAAACGAAAAAGTCGAGAACGACGGTCCCAACGTTTGGCCCGCCAACCGCTTCACGGAAGCCACTGACCGCATATGAGAATGGGAATATCGGCTGAACGATTCTGAGGAACAAGGGATCAAGCTGGACTGGATAAATTGCGCCACTTCCGGCCAATTGAAAGGCAACCATCATAATTGCCAGGGCTTTCCCCAAGTTTCCAAACACTGACGCCATCGTATACACGATTACCGAGAACGTCAGCGACGAGACCACGCCGATCATCACCATTAGGAATAAACTTTCCACGTGAATTCTCAAGATAAAGACCGCCGAGAGAATAATCACCATTGTTTGAATCATCGACAAGGTGTTGTACAACAGCATCTTGCCAATGTATTCTTCCCGTGGCTTCAAATTGGCAAACTTATGATATTTCGGCACTGAGGTATGCAGAACGGCCACCAGCATTGCGCAGCCAACCCAAATTGACAACGCCATGTAGGTCGGCGCGAAAGCTTCTCCAAACGAGCTGACCCGATAGATATTCTCGTTTTTAACGTTAAAGGGTTGTGATAACGCATCCCCCATCAGCTTGGGATTGTTTTGAAGAACACTGATGATATCTGCAATATTGTTATCAGAAGTCAGCTTCAGTTGATTGCTGGCCTGCTGAATCACACCCTTATACTGAAGCAGCTGGGACTCAAGGTCATCAGTCGACTGACTGACGAGTTGGTTACCTGAAATAATCGTATCCAACGACTTTTCGTTTAGGCTGCGAATCCCATTAACGTTATTTAAGACGCTGGCAGCCTTACTGTTCGCAGATAATAAATTCCGTTGGATGGCCTTTAACTCAGATTTAACCCGAGCGTTATAAGTTGACAGCGTTGCGTTAAGCCTGGTCGCCACCGAATAGGAATGACTGGCAATATTTTGCTGCAGCCGGGCATTGGCAGAATTACCGGAAGACAAGTTGCGCTGCAGTTGGGTCACTTGTGCGGATTGATCATTTAAAATACTTTTGACATCATTCAACTGGCTGATCAAGTTAGCGACCCCGGTTAGATTCTGGGTCTTATTAATGGTGTTTAGGTACGAAATCAATGGCGTGATTTGCCCTTGCAATAATTTAATTTGGGACAGGATCTGACTGGTCAAAGCACTGACTTGGCTTTTGCTGGCTGATGACGTGGTTTGATTTAACTGGTTAGTGAGGGTTCGCAACCGTTGCGCGTCGGATTGAACCCCGGTTAAGCCGGTGTGAAGATTGTTAAATGACTGATTGACGGAATGATTGACACTTTTAATCAAACTACTATTGGATTCGCCAATTGCTTGATTGATATTGACGTTTTGAGAAGCCGATATGACCGGCTTAATCTCAGTAAAGACGGCCGCCAGCCCACTGGAAGTATCACTAATGTCGCCCAATGTATTGGTCGCCAGGTCCATGCTGTCACCCAAATTGATAATCAAATCCTTTAAATTTAAAATCTGGGACTCGTTCGCCTGTGCCTTCTTACCGGCAATGTTTAAATAAGAAAAGATGGTACTATTTACTTGATAGACGAATTGTTTTTTAATGGTGTTAAGCAGGTTTTGTGAGGCCGCTTCTGTGATCTTGTACCCCATTGGACTGGCCTTGGTGTCTGCAATATAATCAAGATGTGCTTTTTTCGGATTGGAACTCACAATGCTGGCCAGGTCCGCTGAAAAGCTGCTTGGAATTTTGATTTCGGCATAGTATTTCCCGGCCCGAACACGTTTTTGAGCCGTACCGGCATCAACAAAGCGCCAGCCAATCTGATTATTTTGCTTCAGCTGGGTGATGATTTGCTTGCCCAGATTCATCGTCTTGCCCTGTACGCTGGTCCCTTGATCCTCATTGACAACGGCAACCGGAATCTTGCTGACCTCTTGGGACGTATAAGGATTCCAAATCGCCTTAACGTTGACCAGCGTATATAGACATGGCAAAACACACAGCGCCGTAATGGTCAGCAGCGCTGCTTTATATTTAAAAATCGCTTTTAAATCGCGTTGATAAATTAATTTAATATTTTTAAACATCGAACAACCCTCAAATTTTTTAACTTGCTTGTTTCTGTTGAAAAATGCATTATACTGATAATAACGCGTATGCGAATGATTAACAACAGTTAACCATAGTTAACAATTCTTGTCGAATTTCAAGGGGGATCTTACTATGAAACACATCATCGCAAAACTTTGGGTATTGGGTCTGGCAATGCTATTTGGCATTGGCCTGTCGCAGTCAAACACCGTGTCGGCCAAATCAACCGCCGCTAAGGTCGTTAGTACCCAATCCTTAACCAAGGCGCCATACCGGGCAGTCAGCGGCTATCTTTACAGTTCAACGACACTGCAGAAAAAAGTTCATAATGCAGATAACTATCCTTTGACCACATTTTACACCTATAAATCCGCAACGCTACAACGAGCTAATGGAAATAAAGCCGTGTATTATTATGTCAAAAATGGAAATGGCAAGGTTAAAGGCTGGATTTGGAGCGGCCATTTGGTTAGACTCATTAATATCAACCAGCAGCGCAAACAATTAAATCAAATTATCGGCTTAATTGATACCTTGTCCACGGATAATAAAAACAACGTGATTTCAATTCTAAAACTCATGGATAAGCAAAGTACCCTGCCGGATCTGTTAACCCAGCTTACCAATCTGAAAAACTCGATTACCAATAATCCAGACATCATCAAGCTCAACCAAATCTTTGAAATGATCAAGTCCGATGGCCAGACACTCAACTACCTATTTAGTGAAGGGATTAATAAATTGTATCCAAAAGTTGTTGCCATTCATAACCTTAACAACCAGGTCTTTGCCTTGGCCCAAGGATTACTCGATCGGATCAACTAAAGGGACCCATTTATGAGAACAATATTAACATTATTCAAACGTGACTTACGGAAAATATTTCATAGCCGGCCAGTGTGGATCACACTGCTGGCTTTTTGTCTTATTCCCGCAATCTACGCAATTCCAAACATCAAAGTGTCCTGGGACCCCTACTCTAAAGCCAATACCAGCCGTTTACCCATCGCAGTCGTCAACGATGATGAGGGCAGTACCGTCAATGGCAAACAACTCAACGTCGGTGACCAAATTGTCGGCCAACTCAGACAAAACCATTCCATCAATTGGATTATTACCAACGATTGGCAGGGAAATAACGGCTTGGACGAAGGAAAATATTACTCCCTGATTGAAATTCCCAATGACTTTTCAAGTAAGTTGGCAACCCTGGTTTCAACCAATCCGGAAAAGCCAAATATCGTTTATAAATCCAACGAAAAGTTAAACCCAGCCGCAACCAAAATTTCCGGCCAAGCAGTTGATGCCTTAACCGAGCAAGTCCGTGATAGTTTCATCAAAATCGGAAGCAAGGCAGCGCTAAAAGAAATGAATTCAGCTGGTGAAAAAATCAATACCCACAAACCGGAGATCCTTCAAATTCGATCGTCGCTGCTGGACGCCGTTAATACGGTTAAGAAAACCAAAGGGTATTTAAGTCGGGCAAACAAGGACTCCGGCAATGCCCAGAAATATTTGCAGACCGTTCAAAAAGACATTCCAAAGATTTCAAGCCAGATTACCAATCTTCAGCAGGTTGTCAGCCACGGAAGAGCCCTAACTCAATCAACCAAGGAAACGCTGCGGTCGTCTCGAAACGATTTATCAAGTGGGTTAAATGACCTCCAATCAGACAACAATCAAATGCGCTCGTTAATTTCAAGTTTGGGCAGTAACGGAAGTTCCTCTGGCCGCTCGTTGTTGGGCAGTGAGATCAAACAGTTGGAAACCTTAAATGCCAACACACTTGACCACATCAATAACGCACTGCGGGTTGCCGACGTCTTGAACAATATTTTGCCAAACAACCAGACTGTTTCTTTAATCAAGGGATTGAGCAACGCCAAAAAAGAGATTCATCAACAGCAACGTAACTTGGCAGCATTAAAGTCCGCCAACCAATCCGGCAGCTCAAAGAAATCAATTAACAGTCTGATTAATCGGTTGAATAAGACTGCGAATGCCTTTGGAAACAGCCTTGATGATATCGGTTCAACGTTTAACAATACCGTGAATCAAGGGATCGATAGTCTCAGCGATACTTTGGACACCCAGTTAAACGGCAACGATCAGGTTTTAGAGTCGCTTCGCTCACTCATCCCCCAGCTAAATACCTTAACTGCTGGTGGCAAAGCAATTAGTAAACTGTCTGTCTCTCAGGTTAACCGGATTAAAACCCGCCTTAATGGAATTGAGGACAAGCTTAATGACCTGAATGACAAAACCAAATTTATCAATGAAGACAATCTCAATAAATTAATCAATGTGCTAGGTGAAAATCCCAAAGTTTCGAACTTGTTGGCGTCACCAATCACGCTTAGGCAAAAGCCGCTTTATAATATGCAGCTGTTTGGCTATGGTGTCACGCCATTTTATACCACTTTATCCATGTGGGTCGGCGTTTTGCTGCTGACCACGATCGTTTCGTGGCGCTATATTATTCCAAAAGACGAGCGGGTTCCAAAATCAAACATGGTCCAAAAATATATCGGCAAACTGTTACTTTACCTGACGTTATCAATGACTCAAACAACGTTTACCATGCTGGGTGAAATGTTAATCATCGGTTTGCGGCCACGTAGCCTTTTGGCAATGCTGGCAACGGCTTACTTGGCGACAATTGTCTTTACCATTATTATGTTCACATTCGTCTACATGTTCGGCAATGTCGGTAAAGTCTTCAGTGTGTTGATGATGATCGCTCAATTATTTGGAACCGGTGGTGTTTACCCACTGGAATTGATTCCAAATCACTTGGCGGCACTGGCACCGTTCTTGCCGTTCACTTACACGATTCAAGCGTTCAGAGAAGCCATCGCCGGGCCGATTCCAAGCGTTTATTGGCAGGCAATGTTGTCGTTGGCAGCATTCGGTGCACTATTCTTACTCATTGCACCGTTAAGACGCGTATTTGCCAAACCACTTTCGAAGATGGAAAAAGGCTTTCACAAGTCCCAGCTGTGAGGGTGGAATGTTCGAAAGCAGTTATTAAAACGAGGTCGAGTCAAAAGTGTCAGCTTTTGATTCGACCTCGTTTTCTTGTCATGCAATACAACATAATTAATTTGTGTTTCTTGTCACGCACTTCTCATCACACTTTATTTTCGATCAACAATTTCAACCGGAACAGCGACCGAACGCACATCTTCTTCGGCCAACAGTGCAACTGCCTGTCTACCAACTTCTCCCAAGTGATAGTCAATCGTCGAAAATCCCAGTAGTTGGCTGGGAAGCTCATTACCCTGGCCAATGACTGTAACCTTTGTACCCGATTTTTGATACTCGGAATAGGCCCCAGCGGCGGTTGTATCCCCTTCTGTTAACACAACCTGAAGCTGAGCATCAATTTGTTGAAGCTGCTTGGCTTCCCGAATCCCGTCCGCCAGTGTTTTGCCATGGTATCGAACCAAGTTGGGGTCAATCTTTTCGCCAAATACTTCAGCATAAGCTGCTAACACTTCTTCAGTTGAACGGCTTTGTGACGCTGGTCGGGCAAGAATCAGCCCAATATGAGTTTGTCCTGCTGCCTTGATTTTTCCAAACAGCTGTTTAAACGTTCCCAACCGATCATTGTAAACGGACCTGATCGGCAAATGCGCGCTGCGTTCACAAACCACAATCGGCGCAAACTTCTGATAGTTGGCAATTTGTTCCAACGGCAAGGCATGCGACGTAATAATCAATTGCCCAATTAATTGATGCTCAAGCCGATCCAAGTACAACTGTTCCAAACTGGTATCATAATTTGTCGGCAAAATGATCACTTCTCGTTGTTGCTTAACTGAAACATTCATAATCGATTGGACAAGTTCCTGGAAATAGGGCTGGTCAAGATAGGGCACCATGATGCCCAAACGTGACGATGCCCCCTCGTTTAACAATCGGGCTAAACCATTGTAATGATAGTCAAGATCCACCATCGCCTGCTCAATTTTTTTACCGGCAGCTTGACTGACGTATCCGTGATGGGTCAGATACTTCGAAACGGTGGATGGCGCGTAACCAGCGGCTTTGGCAACATCATAAATTGTTTTCAATGCGATCACCTCATTATTTTTCAATTATATGCTATTTTAACTTGACAAGAAACCGGTTTCCGAGTGTATTGTGAATTTGTAATCAAATATGTTTTGGAGGGATTTATAATGACAAAAGAATTTGGCTCACCATCTTCATATATTCAAGGTAACGGTGTTTTATTTGAAAGTGATCAGTATCTGAAGGGTTTTGGCGACAAGCCACTCTTGCTCACCGACGACAGTGTTTATAATATTGTCGGCCAAAAATTCGAATCCTACTTAAAGGATCACGGCTACTCAGTTGTCCTCGTTAAATTCCAAGGTGAATCATCCGAAAATGAAATCAACCGGATTGCACAAATTGGTAAAGACGAAAATGTAAGCGCTATTTATGGCCTTGGCGGCGGAAAAACAAGTGATTCCGCAAAGGCCATTGCCGATAACCTCGATATCCCCGTTGTCATCATGCCAACTTTAGCGTCAACTGACGCACCCTGTTCACGACTTTCAGTGATTTACACGGACGATGGCAGCTTTGATCACTACCGTTTCTACAATCATAACCCCAACTTGGTATTAGTTGACAGTCACATTATTGCCGGTGCCCCTGCGCACTTACTGATCGCCGGAATTGCCGACGCTTTGGCAACCAACGTTGAAGCCCAGGCAGTTGCTCAAGCCGGTGCCGATACCATGTTGAACGAAAAGCAGACATTGGTTGGAAGTGCCATTGGCCAAAAATGTGAGGAGACGTTATTCAAATACGCCCATATCGCAGTCGCTGATGTTAAGCAGCACGTGGTAACCAGTGCCCTGGAAAAAGTCATCGAAGCAAATACTTTGATGAGTGGACTTGGCTTTGAAAGTGGTGGTCTGTCAGGTGCGCACGCAATTCACGATGGATTGACGACACTGGAACAAACCCATGCTTTAACCCATGGTGAAAAAGTTGCTTATGGAACCTTGACCCAATTAATGCTTGAAGGTGCCGATCAAGACCGTTACAACAAGTATTTCAAGCTGATTTTATCATTAGGTCTGCCAACAACCTTGGCTGATTTACACTTGGAAAATGCCACCGACGAAGAATTACTAGCTGCCGGAAAAGCCGCTTGTTCAGAAAACGACACCATTGACCGACTCCCATTCAAGGTTGAACCAAACGATGTTGCCCAGGCATTCCGAGCGGTTGATTCATACACCAAAGAATACTTGGAAGCCAACAAATAAGATTCAGTCGATGCTGAATTCAAAATCGTCGCTTTAATTTCGATTATTTTATTTCGGCATCCCTCCTTCCCCAGGAGATAGAGGCTGGAGCGCAAGATCACTTGTGCCCTGGCCTCTTTTTGCGATTTCCTATTTTCTTCTAGCTAAGTCGCGCATCAAACAACAGCTTTTGGCGGAATATTGTCGCTCCAGTTGTGACTTTTTGAACTTTAGGCTTGACAGGAAACTGGTTTCCTAAATTATGGTTATCTTGTTAAGAAATAAGAGAGGAAGCGTTATTGATTATGAACATTTTAATTGCTTTATTACCTGCCATTGGTTGGGGCGTAATGCCGCTGATTACAGGAAAGGTTGGAGGAAGCCCCGTCAATCAAATCTTTGGAATTGGTGCGGGAACATCGATTATTGGTTTAACCGCCTTTTTGATCACTCGACCATCGGTTAATTTGACTGCCTTTTGTTTTGCCCTGCTTTGTGGTGCGCTGTGGACCATTGGACAAATCGGCCAGTTCATTTCTTTCAAACGAATCGGCGTGTCCAACACATTCCCATTATCAACGGTTTTCCAACTCGTCGGAAATTCCATCATCGGCGTCTTGATTTTTGGAGATTGGCCGGGCGCCAAAGCCAAGATTATTGGGGTTATCGCCCTAATAATCGTAATTGTCGGGGCACTTTGTACCTCTGTCAGCGATCAAAAGGGTGGCAAAGTTTCCATGAAGGATGCATTGTTTCTTCTGTGCACGACCGTCGGGTTCTGG
>NZ_JAXGWW010000046.1:0-13100 GCF_040773105.1 Lentilactobacillus sp. | reverse complement strand
ATACGATTAATGACGGCATCTTTATCCTCTAATTTTGGTGCCTTGGACGTAATTAATCCCAGAACAATCCGCTTGTTCTTGTCGCCATTCCAGATCCTATCAAGTGGCGTGAAGTCACCGGCCCGCTCGCTGTCGTACTCAAGAAAAAGGCCGTTGTAATTTAGCTGACCGAGGTAGTCGGCAATCCCATCGTAGCCGCCGGAAAATAGAAAGGTTGATTTGACGTTTCCCCGACAAATGTGAGTCGTCACGGTTAAATCGGCAGGTAAGTCTTCAAGAAGTTGATTGATGACTTTGACGGAGTCTTCAGCCAACTTGATGTATTTGGCATGGGCATCCGGATCATCGGCGGTTTCGTGGAGCTTGCTAATTAGAAATGCCCAGGTGGTGTCGTCGAGTTGAATGTAGCGGGCACCAAGTTCGTAGAAATGCAAAATGGTTTCGTGGTAAGCCTTGGCAACGTCGGCTAAATATTGATCCCAGGTGTCATAGAACTTTGGCCAGTTATCGCTGCGGTTGTCACGGAAGAGCATGGTTGGTGAAGGGATGGTTTGCTTTGGTGTGGTCCCGTCCGGTGTAATCGACTGAAGAAACTGGAAGCTTTCAAAAAATGGGTGGTCGGGGTTGAAGGCCACCTTGCCGGATAATTCGGCATTATCGGTACGGGTTTTGCTGCCATGGAATTTGTAGCTCTTGTGGTAGTCATATTTATCAACGCCGGTTAATCCCCAAAGAAAATCAAGGTGCCACCAACTACGGTTAAACTCGCCGTCAGTGATGTCCTTGAGTCCAAGGTCAACTTGTTTGGCAACAATTTTCCTGGTTTCGTTGTGTTGGACTTGTTGAAGCTCGGCGGCAGTAATTTGGCCGGCTTTAAATTTGGCGTGGGCATCCTTGAGGGTTTGTGTTCTTAATAAGCTCCCAACAACATCATAACGATACGGAAATTTAGTTTGAACGATTGAATTTGTCATTTGAAGATCCTCCTAAAATACTGTCAAAGTTTCACTTACGAAAAAAGCATTCGCCCCCTGACTGTCATATTGACAATCAAGGGACGAATGCTCGCGTTACCACCCTTATTCGCGTTGCTTTTGCAAACAACGCCTCAACGGTACCCATTGATACCCGGGAAGTTAACGGTTCCTACCGATTATTCCGCGTGAACGGAACAATGCCCTTTGGAGCTCATCTTCACCGTCATTTCGATACCTGCTCTCATCTGCCAGGCTTTCTGAAATCGATCCGAGTGGCTACTCTTCTCCTCATAGCTTGATATTTCGTAAGTTTTCTAATTGCTTTTTAATTTAACTCAAATTCAATGGGATGTCAATTAATTGTTGGCTGATGATGTGTTCGTTTGAAGTCGATATAGATAATCGCCAGTAAAACCACATTGATGATAATTGCGGCCGCAAAGACTTTATCACCAGCCGCATGGAGAACGTAGGCACTGAAGACGATCCCCAAAATAAACATCAAGATACCACTGAGAAACCTGCCGGCTTTGATCATCGCCGTCCGATCATGGCTGAAGATCCCCTCATAAACGTTGTTGGAAAAATTCTTCAAGTTTCCGGTCATGATCCCGTTATTGACGCTGGTACTGCCGATTTTGTTAAAGACGGTCAGTTCATAGCCCGAAAATAGGCCGAGGCAAAAGAGCATCGTCAGCATCGATAAATGGTTCAGGGTCGACAAGCCTAAAAGTCCAAGAAACAGAATGCTGAAGAGCAAAAAGACGTTAAAGCGCCGATCCGTATCGAGCTTAATGTGTTTACAGGCTTGAGAGATAAACGCCCCAAGTAAAAATCCCAGCAATACCGGCACGCGAATATAGGCCGTATGCCATCCCCTGGTTGCCCACTCATAAGCGAAGACCACCAGATTTCCGGTCTGGGCGCTCACAAATGAGCCGTGAAAATTTTGAAAGGTATAAGCATCAATGGACCCCATAATGAATGTTTGTGCCAGGGTTGTCAGACTATTTTTAGTGGAAAAGTTCATGATAATCACGCTTTCCTAATTTCTCTATGTCATTACAGGTCTACTATAACAGAGTTATCGGCGAGTTCGACACTAAAAAGAAACTGTCCATTGTTTCTTTGAAAATTCTTGTTATACTTAAACTACTTTTTGATGAGAACTTGTTACATTTAATGTGTAAGCTACTAACTTTTAGATCGTTAATAGGGTACAATGTTTGTAACGCATCATGACTGGAAGGATGATGATTATCAAGTCGAGTATACTAATTGCCGAAGATTTTTCTGCGGTTGGTCGACTGTCAGCAACTGCTGCGCTTGCGATTTTGTCGGCTTTTGGCAGTCAGACCGCCACGTTACCGACAGAGATTTTATCTACTCAGACAGAAGGATTTGGTCAGCCAGCCACACTGACCACCGATAGTTTTTTAAGGCGAGCAACCGGTCACTGGAATGGGCTGGATGATTTGATATTCAAGTCAGCGATCGTCGGCTACGTCGGAAAATCCAGTACAGCTGACTTGTTGTACGACTACTGTTCAAAATCGGATTTAACGACGCTGCTAATTGATCCGGTTTTGGGTGACCGGGGACAGATGTACGAAGGCTTTGACGATGCCTACCTGGCAAGCATCAAACACCTCGTTGAAATTGCTACATTGATGACGCCAAATATCACGGAACTGAGTTTATTAAGCGGTGAAAAATTGGCATCTGACGCCGATGACGATCGACTGGTTCACGCCATCAAAAAGTGTCAGGAGAAGACCCAATCTAAAGCGCGGGTGATTGTGACCGGCGTTTTGCGAGATGAAGGCATTGGTTGTGTTTATATGCGTGATGGTCAGCTCAAATGGGTTGGGTCGAAATGGCTTCATGGTCACTTTTATGGAACTGGCGACGTATTTTCGGCACTCCTGATTGGTTACTTAAACCTCAACTTGGATTTTGATATGGCGATTCAAAAGTCGATTGATGGTGTCTATGAGGCAGTTCGGTTAACCAGTAAAGCACCAGCCATTCAGCACAAATTTGGGTTGAATTTAACCAAAACATTATATGATGTCGCAAAGTTTACGTTAGGACAAGCAGGGGAAGAAGTGTAAATGATGGATATAGCAACGGTCAAACATGATTTATCAGATGTCTTAACTGAGTATTTTGACAAGGTTCAGTTTCCAAAAAACGGACTTTTTGTCGTTGGCTGCAGTACCAGTGCCATTTCGGGTGATTGGTTGGGAACGAACTCCCGATTGGATATTGGCAAGGCTGTCGTTTCAACGCTGGAGGAATTTTTACTTCCAAGAAATCTTCACTGGGCGATTCAAGGCTGCGAGCACATTAACCGGGCACTTCTGGTTGAACGATCAGTTGCTGAGCAGCACAATCTGGAAATTGTGTCGGTTGTCCCGGCCATCCACGCTGGCGGTGGCACTCAAGTTGCAGCCTACGAGCGGATGGATGATCCGGTTGAAGTTGAGCACATCACCGCATTTGGCGGAATTGATATTGGTGGCACGGAGATTGGGATGCACGTCAAATACGTTCAGATTCCGGTTAGAATGACCAATAAAAAGGTCGGGGCGGCTAACGTGGTTTGCCTATCATCACGGCCTAAACTGATTGGTGGTCAGCGGGCAATGTATGATTTTACGGCAGCAAATAAAGAAGATTATGTATTGGGAGGACAGCAATAATGGATCGAAAAAGTGTTGGAGGAAAGGTCAGCAGTGACATTTTTAAGGTGGTACTGACGGCCATGTTTATCGCGGTTACCGTCGCAATCAGCCGGTTCTTCATTATTCCGGTTCCCATGACTCACGGAAATATCAATCTGTGTGATGCGGGAATCTTTATTAGTGCTATTTTATTAGGACCAAAAGTTGGTGGCGTTGTCGGTGGGGCCAGTGGATTCTTGCTGGATCTGATTTCCGGATACGGTCAGTACATGTGGTTTTCACTCATTGTCCATGGTGCAGAAGGCTTGATTGTTGGCTTAATTGCGGGTAAGAACGCCGATCGCAAATGGACCAAACTCATCGCGGTGTCGGTTGGAATTGCCATTATGGTGGTGGGCTACTTTGTGGCCGATTCGGTGCTCTACAATCTGTATGCCGGCTACATCGGGATAGGTACTAATTTGATTCAAGGATTGGTTGGGGCTTTGATCGCATATTTGGTCACGCCAAAATTAAAGAAACGAATTTAACTGCAAAATGATCAATCATTTTTTGTGAGGAGGGATGTCTACAATGACAGAAGATAATCATCAATTAACAACAGAAGATTTTACCCAGTTACATCAAGAATTTACGGATGCACCAAAAAGCGACGTCCTTTCTAAAATCATTACCCAAAACGGCATTAATCAAGCGGCCCAGGATCCAGAGGCCCAAGTTCGATTAAACCCGGTGTTCTCAGTCGATTTACAAACTGGAACGGTGACCAATCAAAAACAAAGTGGCCGTTGCTGGTTATTTTCGCTGGTGAATACGTTACGCCATCAATTTGCCAAGAAGTATCAGGTTAAGGATTTCAATTTATCGCAGAAGTATCTGTTTTTTTGGGACAAAATTGAACGGGCAAATATCTTTTATGACCGGATGATTGCCACAGCCAGTCGACCAGCCGATGACCGAGAAGTTGAAGCTTATTTGAGCTTTCCCGGCGATGACGGTGGCCAGTGGGCAATGGCAGCTGCCCTGGTTCAAAAGTATGGCGTGGTGCCGGTGAGCGATTTTCCAGAAACCGCCAATGTTGAGAATACCGGGGCCTTTGACACGGTAATGAACCGCAAGCTCCGGATTGACGCCGCCAAGCTCCGTGAGATGATTCACGATGGCAAATCCGATGACGAAATTAATGCGGCTCGAAAACAAATGTTAAGCGCCGTGTATCGAATCACGGCCTACTCTTTTGGGGAGCCACCCACGACAGTTGATTTTGCTTATCGAGATGATGACAAGAAGTACCACAAAATTTCGGGTTTATCCCCCAAAGCGTTTTACGATCAATACTTTGGCGTTGACCTTGACGACTATGTGGTGGTGTCGAATTCACCGGAAAAAGCCTACAACAAGCTCTATTCACTGCCGAGCCAAAACAACGTGGCTGGCGGAAAACAAATCGAATTTTTAAATTTACCCATGAGTACGCTCAAACAAGCCACCATTGCCCAGCTTAAAGACGGTGAAACGGTGTGGTTTGGAAACGATGTCCTCGAGCAAATGGACCGCAAAAAAGGTTTTTTGGATAGCCACTTGTACCGCTATTCAGAACTATTTGATACCGATTTAGAAATGGACAAAGCAACACGGTTGAAGTATCATCAAGCCGCAGTATCTCATGCCATGACCTTTACTGGTGTCGACTTGAACGGTGATACACCGACCAAATGGAAAGTTGAAAATTCCTGGGGCGACAAGAACGGAGAAAAAGGTTACTTTACCATGAACGACGATTGGATGGATGATTATGTCTATGAGGTGGTTGTCCACAAAAAGTACCTGTCAGATGACCAGCAGGCATTGCTTGAACAAGCACCAATCGAATTGCCGGCTTGGGATTCCTTGGCCTAATTTCCGTAAATACTAAAAAAGAACCTCGGCTGGGGTTCTTTTTTAGTATTCGGGTTAATTATTAACATCTTGTAATTCATTGGAGTAAATGAGTAAACGTTGCGCATACGACGGGTGGTCAAAGGTTGAACGAATGGTGGTCTTCAATTCTGTTAAATTGTCGGTGATAATTCCGTCAACATTTAGAAATAACATCCGTGTCATATGCGGCTGGTCGTCAACGGTCCAAGCGTACACTTGTTGGCGATGAAGATGCGCCTCGCCGACAAATTGCTGATTAAGCGTGGTTTCTTCCATGGTGTAAGCATTGGCTTTCGTTTCAGGAAACGAAAAATTGTAAGGTAAGATATAGCTGACGAATAATCGAGGGGCATGCTTTTTGAGCCCCATAATAACGCGATAGTCCAGTGAATGGACGTGATCATGGTCTCGTAGAAGCCGTTTTTCATACCGATTGATAAATAATTGCAACATGTTCTTGCTATCATGGGAAGTGGTTTTGATTTCAACCAATAATTTTTGATGATCGTGTTCTGCAGCCTTTAAGTACGCGTCAAAGCTCGGGATATAAGCTTGATGGCCATTTTCACGGGCCTTTAGCTTGGTAATTTGGCCCAATGTTAATTGATAAGGAGCAGCGTTAACGCCGGTTAATTTAGCCAAATTTTCATCGTGCATGACGACGAACTGGTGATCTTTGGTTTCATGAAGGTCCATTTCAACGTAATCGGGCTTTTCCCGGCTGGTTCGGTTGAGGGCTGGAATGGTGTTTTGAACGCCGTTTCCGTCATCAACGCCCCGGTGGGAAATGGTGACCGGTTGGCTGAACAAAGCGCCTTTAAGGTAAACGACATTATAAGAAATTCCGGCGAATAAGAACAACCCGATTAAAATTGCCCCAACCCAGCGTCTTTTAACCCGACTCTTTTTCGGCAAACGTGTCAGTAAGGTGTTTCGCTGCCAGTGTGATTGATCCAACACCATTAGCAAAATCAGCATGAAAACAACCATGCTAAACGAGGCGACAAGTCGTTGCCAGACAGTGAGTAGGCCCATATTCGTAACCGCACCAATAAAGGCAACCAGTTTGGATTGCGTATCCAGAAATTTTTGGAGGAAGTAAAGGCCATATGAAACGATGGCTGTTGAAAGAAAGCTGATAATGCCAAGTAGGAAAATTCGCCAGAGATACTGCCAGCCGTTGTGGCGGGTTAACTGCCAACTATTTCGAGCGGCTTGAAAGCCCCGTTGTTGGTGAATAATCATGAGTGGCAACACCTGGATCAATCTAAGTCCAAGGTAAAAGATCAGTAGACCAAGCACGGCAAGGAGAATTGCGATCAGTGGATTTTTTTCAAGATCATCGAGGATAAAGACCGGAATGGTGGCTTTTGCCAGCAACGGAGAATTCAGGTACACAAATGAGAGTGGCAGAATTAAAATAAAGTAGCCGATAAAGAATAAAAAGCTGCCGATTCGAAGACGCTGCATGGTTGAAAGCGCGTTTTTGCAAACTTGCCAAAGCGTCATGTTCTGCTGAAGGGCAATATTGTCAATCCCATAAAGGGTAAAGGCAAATTGCCAAAAGACCAATGCAAAAATGGCAATTAATAATAGCAGGAGTTCGAGGATTGCAAGTGGTTTTTGCGTGAGCAGCCAGACGGCATTCGTATATGAAATGTAAGGTACACCATTTGATTTTAAAATCACACTTGTCATGAATTCCATGATTGGAACGACAATTATACTCAATAAAAGGTTAATGACGATGAGCAAACTGACGTAGGCACCCCAATTGTGAAAGAAAGTTCGCGTAGCGTTTCTTAAAAGCTTTTGATCCTTCATATTTCAATTATCTCCTCTTTGAATAGACGATTTCATGATATCATAGTGAGGAATCGTGCGCGTTAAAAAAGCCGGGAGCATTGTGCTCTCGGCTGAAGTATCCAATCCAATTATTGCTCCGACGACCGCAAACGGAGAGCAGCGTCTAGTCCTGTGGGCGACGACCGCAAGCGGAGAGCAGCGTTTAGTCCTGTGGGCGACGACCGCAAACGGAGAGCAGCGTCTAGTAGTTAAACGGTTTGCTCCACACTAAACGTGCTCCACGAACCAACTTTCTCCGCTTAATATAATCATCAGCTTTGCCGCAAAATCGCGCCAAAGCCGATGATTACATTAATGCTCCGACGACCGCAAACGAAGTGCAGCGTCTAGTAGTTAAACGGTTCGTTGCGCACTAAACGTGCTGCGCAAACCAACTTTCTCCGCTTAATCCAATCACCACTTTCGACGCGATAACGCGTCAAAACTGATGATTCAATTAATGCTCCGACGACCGCAAACGAAGTGCAGCGTCTAGTAGTTAAACGGTTTGCTCCGCACTCTCTAATTTTTCGGCGTTACCCATACCTGTGTTGCCGGGTCATCATCCAGATTGCGGACGACCTTATAGCCGGTCACACTCAAGTTTGTGTCGTGGTTCTTGCCAGACACGGTATCCTTTACCGAAACGGTTTGGTGCATCGGGATGTCTGACAATTTCCCCTTCATATAGATAACTGGATTGTTGTCCGAGTTATTTTTAAACGTGTACTTCAGCGTTCCTTGCTTATCCAAATCATTAGCCTTCTTGGCTTGATCATAAGTCTTATACATTTTATTAACGCTATAAATCGTGACAGTGTGGTTCTTGCGATCAAATCTGTAAGCATCAATTCCCGACTTGCTCTTATAATTGATCGAGCCGTTCATGTACCATAGATTCTTATTTGAAGTCAGTACTTCCTTTGCAGACTTGTGTTGAACCGCGTTTTGCATGCTGGCCTTACTGCTGTCATTTTTTGAAGTTCCTTTGTTTGAGGAACTGCTGCAGCCTGCCAATACCAGTGCAAAGCTTGCAACGACCACTAAAATAGCGGCTAATGATTTGCTTTTTTTCATGTCCATAATCACCTCATATGTTGAAATTATCACATAACACTGTCAAAATCTAGTCGTACGCTTCAATATTAATAATTGATACAAAACTTTAATCAGATCGCAACCGAAAAAGGGTAAAATTTAGGAGAGGGGAGGCAGGTACAAATGGTTACAATTCGAGACATCGCGAAGAGACTGGGCCTGTCGGTTTCGACCGTATCACGGGCACTCAATGACAATAAACGCATCAGCATCAAGACTCGCAGAAACGTTCATCAAATGGCAGAAAAGCTGGGGTATCAGCCTAACTATAATGCTAAAAATCTGACCAACCGTGAAGCAAACACTGTCGGAGTTGTTTTCCCGGTAAATAATCGGGTCGTTGACAACATCTTTTACGTCGGCATTTTACGGGGGATGAACGCCCAATTGAATCAGCGCAACTATGTCCTGTCAATCGCAATTGGCGACAGTACCGAACAGGTTATTGATAACGTTAAATCAATGATCACCCGGGCTCAAATTAAACATTTTATTTTGCTGTACTCACACCAAAATGACCCGGTGATCGAGATGCTCCAAAATGAAGACGTGGACTTTGTCACTATCGGAAAACCAGCGGCGGGGCAGGATTGGCTTTATGTTGATAACGACAACGTTAAAGCCGGTTTTGACGGTGCCAATTTTTTGATTAATGAGTTTCACGCACAAAATCCAGTATTCGTTCAAACCCATAATGATTGGCCGTTTGAAATTGACCGGCGAAAAGGGTATTTGGACGCAATTAATCAAGCTGGCAAACAACCGGTTGTCTTTTCGATTCCTGACGCCGATGACGCCGTTTCCGACCAGTTTATAAAGGATCACCCACAGATGGACGGAATCGTTGCTATCGACGATTATAGCGGTCTCAAGATGTACCACCGTTTCAAAATGATTTACCCTGATAAAGACATTGAGGTACTGGGTTATAACAATTCATTACCTGCCGAGCTTACCGATACGCATTTTCATTCAGTGGACATTCATCCCGGGGAAATGGGCAAGTCGGCGGTTCAACTGCTATTGGATAAGCCGGAAGATGGTGAAGCGGCCAACCGCCATATTATTGTCGGCCACCAAATTGTCTAGGAGTTAGAGGGGAATCACATGAAACAGCAGAATCAATGGCTCTTATTGATGTCGACGTCGATTGTGTCCTTTATGTCGACAATCGATGCCAGTATTGTAAATATCGCTGTCCCTAAAATGTCACGGGATTTGCACGTTCCCAACAATCAGGCGGAATGGATCGTTTCAGTTTATTTGGTATCAATTTGTGTCTTGCTCATTTTCTTTGGCAGATTATCAGATCAAATTGGCCGGGTTCGGATCTTTCAGACGGGGACACTGATCTTTGTCACCGGCTCGCTGTTTTGCGGGTTAAGTCTGAATTTACCCATGATTTTGGGCGCCCGGTTACTCCAAGCCTTGGGGGCATCGATGACGATGGCCACTAATTTTGGGATCATCACCGATATTTTTCCGCCCCATCGGCATGGGATTGCTTTAGGGGTTAACAGTTCGTTTGTTCAGGTGGGAAATATTGCCGGCCCGGGAATTGGCGGGCTTATTTTGACGTGGTTAAATTGGCATTACATATTTTACATCAACGTTCCAATTGGGATTATTGCATATTTATTGGGTCATCATTTCTTTCCACGGACACCCCGTGCAACGCGAAAAATTCAAGTTGACGTTCCCGGATTTTCAACTTACGCTGGTGCTGTGATTAGCTTCTTTGTGATGATCTTTTGGGGTCAAATGATCGGCTTTGGCGATTGGCGAATTTTGAGCTTGCTGGTAGTGACGATTGGATTATTCGCAGCATTCTTCGTGATTGAACAGCGAGTCGCTGCGCCACTGATCAACCTTAAAATATTTCATAACCTTGGATTTACGTTTGGTATTCTGTCGGCAATGCTGGTCTATGCTTGCGGTTATTTCAACAACGTTATCATGCCATTTTACTTGCAGGACCGATTATTATTGTCGTCAGCGATTGCAGGGCTTATCTTGATGGCCGTGCCGTTGCTCAATATTTTCAGCGCACCCACGGGCGGATACATTGCCGATCACATTGGCGCCGAAAAGGTTTCTTTTTATGCCCTGTTTATCTTCTTGATTCCAGAAGTTATCTTCCTTTTGATTCAGCCTTCCTGGTCAATCTGGTGGCTCATTATTGGCCTGGCGTTGTTTGGAACGGCAAACGGGGCCTTTCAAAACAATCCAATGATTATGGGCAATGCATCACCGGAGTTTCAAGGGATTGCAGGATCGATCGCGGCATTGGGGCGCAACTTTGGCATGACGATTGGACTTTCTTTGGCCACGTCTCTACTTTACTTTGGAATTAGTCGCCAGGCTGGCCGACGGGTGACAACATACCCCGACGCGCATCCGGACTGGTTTGTGGCCGGGATGCACTTTGCTTATCGATTTGCGTTGGGGATGATTATTTTAGCGATTATCCTCTTGGCGGTCGTATTGTATCGACGGGCAGCTAAAGAGAAGCGGGTTATGTAAATGCAGAATCAGAAAAAGGGGCACTCACATGAGCGTCCCTTTTGATTTGACTTCCGTTGACTATTCCCCTTGAATCTCATAGGTTTCTAGAAAATCCGGTTGAGAAAAGATCTCAATGCGGTCTTGATAGCCCTTGACGACGACTTGACCCGCTTCGATGGAGGTGGCGCCGTTTTGTGTAATCACTTGAATTTTATTTTTCTTCTTAGTGATATGACTTTCCAGCGGCTTTAAAAAGTCCATGACAGCTTTCTGATTTTCGCCGTCATAAATAATGAAGGATTCATCAATTTTTCGATGGGCAATGCCGCTTGCTTGCATGTTAATTACCTGCCTTATGATGTGATTTAATACTATTGTATCGCATCAGGCGGCTGTAGAGGTAATGGTTGGGAATAAATATGGGGTTAAATTAGTTTTTCAACAGCAAGGATAATATCATCATTTTCTTCCTTGTATATCCTTGGTATCGCTGCTTGACCGTTAATTTTTAAATTTTACTTTTGATCGGTTATACTGAAGGTAAATATGCGAGGAGTTTTAATAATGAACAGGAAAGTATTTAATATAACAAAAGCTAAAATGGGTGCACTGATTATTTTGAGTTTGGTGGTTGGGGTTACTATGATGACACTCAATGCCAAGGCTGATTCAGGTTATACAGTTGTCAAAAAAATTGTCGGCAATAATCCAAACAGCGCTTATCATCTAACAAATAAGTCAAAAAATGTTTATCTATGGAACAGCCAGCACACAAAAGTTAAGGCTAATTTGAAGCATTATAAAAATTACAGCTGGCGATATTACGATCAAAGCGTCATTTTGTCGCATAATTCGAAAAAATCAGTTTATTACTATGTTCAAGGAATCACCCCTAATGGTAATGAAGGCAGCAAGTTGCAAGGAATTATTTGGCATGGGCACCTAACCCCTGGCGTTAATCCCAACTATAAACAACTCAATAATATCAATTATCGTTATTTCAATACCGACACTGAATATCTAAATTACATTAAAAAATCACCATCACAAAAACTGACCCGTGAAGTGTTGAAGTTGTTTCCTAATACTCAATTATCAATCAAGCTTACCAAAGCTGCTAACGGGGCCAGCCCCTGGGCTTGGAGTAGCCCAACAGTTGATGGGTACAAAAACATTCTTGAATTTCCAACGGTCCAAAGGTATTTTAATAAGCGATTTTACAAGCCAAGCATTTCTGATAACACTAGGTTTAAATTAATCAAAGATGGTTTAGACAAGAGTTATAGTCAAACGAAACGAAGTGCATTAAACCAATATCAAATTGGTATTTATTATTACAATAATCCTCACCGTCTTATTGATGATGAGGCCCCCGGATTTACTATTGCAGTTCCAAATTAAAAGATAGTTCAAGGCATTACTGTAGGTTCCTTTACTTCCAAAAAACTGGGTCAAGTCAAAATTCTTATGGATTTTGACTTGACCCAGTTTAATTTTTGGAAAACTATTCAATCCCATTATTTAACCGTTGGTGGCAATAGTGCAATCATAATAATGCCATAAAAAATGCTATTTTTTGGAAATGCATAAGCACCAATCGACCAACCAGAAAAATCAAAAAATGTTTTATGATCAGTCTTCAAATACTTTTGAAGCCAATTTTTTTCAAACTGTAAAAAGCTGACCTTATTCTGTCGAAGCTGATTATACGCACCAGGTACTGCTGAGTACGTGGAGAATCCACTAGCTTTCTTTTGCTTCTCAGCGCCTAAGATTTTTCCTTCATATTCGTAGTAAGTATCACCCGGCTCGTAAGTATTGACAGCGTGAATATAGTATTCAGCCACTTGTTGCAATTGCTTATCCGGAATGGTACCTGGAAATAAATTGATTAATGATTGATTTAATTTTGAATCAATTAAGCCAGCCGGATAGCTTCCCTTAGTTAAAGCGCCCTTAGTGAGATAACCTTTCCAAATGTAGCCACTCATACTCTGCTTTGCATTGGTCACTTTATAAAAAATTCCAGTTTTATGCCCATTAGTCATTTTTAACGACTTTGAAACGT
>NZ_JAXGWW010000045.1:0-13216 GCF_040773105.1 Lentilactobacillus sp. | reverse complement strand
CCACAATTAACTGATTTGGGACGCCTATCTTACAAAACCGCGCTTATTATCGGCATGTTCCAGTTGCTGTCACTGGTTCCGGGAACGTCTCGGTCCGGTGCGACCATCCTCGGTGGGATCCTAATTGGAACCTCACGATACGTCGCAACCGAGTTTTCCTTTTTTCTGGCGATTCCAACGATGTTTGGCGCCTCATTGTTGAAAGTGTACAAATACTTTCATCACGGCGGCGTTTTCACCGGCATGCAGACCACCATTCTGCTCACTGGAATGATCGTCTCGTTCTTAGTTGCCTACGTTGCCATCCGCTTTTTGCTTAATTATATCCAACACAATAATTTCAAGGTGTTTGGCTGGTACCGAATTATTTTGAGCGTCATCGTCATCACCTATTTTGGCTTTCTCGCCAGATAAATTAAATCGCATCAAAATGGGAGTGTGCCAAAAGGCGGGGTTGCTTCCGCCAAAGAGGCTTGGCATTTCATGGCCGGCGTAGCATAACTACGAATGACTTTTTGAGCTGAAAGCTCAGAAAGTTATTCGTAGTTATGCCTAGGAAGCAGCCTTTTGGCACACGTTCCAGCTATATAAAATTGAAAAAGCAAGGGGCTGTTGGCAAAACGTTAGTTTTGTCACAGCCCCATTTTTTGCTATTTTCAATTAAAGTGGTTTTCCATCGCTTAGCCTGACGTGCAATAACCATGTTAAAACATCCGGTAAAATCTTTTGCCAGTACAGCCAATCATGGCCGCCGGGTTCTGTTTGATAAGTCACATTTAAGCCAAGTCGATTGTTCAAATACGCAGCAAAGGCGTCGCTTTCGGGCTTCATCTCGTCTTGATCGCCCATTAGATAATAAAATCGCAACTTTCGAAGTGCTTCTTTGGGGGCTGCTTCTGCCAAATGCTGTAAATATCGATCTGGCAAAGCACCATCAAAGATCGTTCGAAAGTCCGGCATCATTTTTGGCAGGGTTGTCAAATCAACCACCGGAGACATCGGAATAACCGCACTAAACCAGTCCGGATGGGTGAAGGCCAATTTTAGGGCACCAAAGCCCCCCATCGATACGCCGCCGACAAAGTTATCTGACGATTTTGTCGAAAGCGGCAGCAGTTTTCGCATTTCCGGGATCACTTCTTTGGTAAGGTAATCCCAGTACGGCAACCCATTAGCCATATTCATATAGAAGCTGCGATTCATTTCGGGGGTAATGACTGCCAGATTCGTATACTTGGTTAAAACTTCCAAATTCGTCTTTCTGATCCAGCCGCTGCCGTTATCTCCCAAGCCATGAAGCAGCCAAAGAACCTGCAGTTTATTTTTCGGATCAATTTGATTTGGCAGTACCACGTGAATTGTCGTTTGTTCTTCTAGTGCCGGCCAAGCCCGGGTAAAACTCAAGATGCTCATCAAAACGCTCCTTTGCCTTATCTAATTTTCTTCAACTGTTCATCTGCAATTTTTTCCAGCAGCTTCTTGTCCTCATCTTTGGTAACCTGGGCTGCCAATTGGTGCAAACGGACGTAGTTCACGTGGGCATCCGTGATAGTTCCTGTAAGGTCTTGGATTTCTCTAGCAGACTTACCAGTCTTTTTTGCCTTGTTTGGGGCAAATTCAGAAAAATAGGTTGCAGAATACCGGAGCGTCTTGGATCGTTTCCGCACCTTGTGAACCATTGGGTAATCGGTATAATCCAAATTTTGATAACGCTTGGTCAATTGCTTATCGCGCCGGGTAAGCTCAGAAGATACATATTGATGCCAACCGGTCATATCGTCAAACTTCAAGCGATTTAATTGCTGACCAACTTGCTGCAGCCAGGTACTCAGTTCCTGCTGTGCTTGCTTGGACAGTGTCCGTTGCATCTCCTGCTCACGACTGTCTCGCAAAAGTTTGAATAAGTGTCGGTAGTTAACTTGCGCGTCAGGGTGGTTGTATGCATAAACGCCGGCTTCTTCAATCAATACGTCAAGTTCCCGCAGCGTCCCGAACAAATTGGCGGAACGGCTTAGCTCGGCATCCATTCCCGTATATATAGCCGGATCAATTCGCCGTTTTAAGAACTTAATTAATCCACGCAATGTTCGAATCATCACCCGCAAGTCATGTGCGCGATTCGGATCATAAGGGTTGTTTAGGTACCGTGTCCACTCAGCTTGGATGGCTTGGTAACGTTTTTCAATTATCTTTTGGATTGTCATGATGAACTGCCTCTTTTCAGCTCTGGAACAAAAGATTTAACATCACAAAAAGTACAACTTTAATCTAGCATAGTTTGATCTCAAAGCGGTAATAATTAGTCAAAAATTTGTTCATTGTTGATCATGACTTGCCTCGGCGATATCTCAGATATGGGGCTTTGATTCCAAAAATTTAAGCCCAGCAATCGATTATTCCTGGTTTTGGAATAAATGATTACTGGGCTTAAATGAAAGCTAATGGCTAAATGTCACAAGTACTTAAAATAATAGCATTTTGAACGGGTCGATACCCATGTTGTCAATGAATGAACGGTTACTCGAAGAATGAATCAAAAATCTTATCGGCCAAACTGCCACCAGTGCTTTTTCTTGGGTGCTTCTTGAAATCGCGCGTTACTCGGCTGGTAACTATCGGGAATTTTATCTCCCTTGGGTTGTTCTTCGTTCACGGTTTCTGGAATAGTTTGCTTTACCGAAGAAACACCCTTATTTTCGAGTTGTTTAAGCTTGTTTTGAACATCCAACTGCAGCCGCTGGGATTGGTCAAGCAATTGATGCAATTCAGCAATTTGCTTATCCTTGGCTTCAATCTGCTTTCGTTGATCCTCCAGCTGTTCAGCTAACAAAGCTGTTTGCTTGTTATCACCCTTAGTCGCAAGTTGGTTAGTGGTTTGCTTTTCGCGTTCCTGTTCCACGTGTCCGTCTTGGTTCTTGAATTGACCTTTGAGAAGCTCAACGCCCTCGTCTTTGATCAGAATCTTGTTTCCTTTTTTTATCGTATATGTATCTCTGAACTTATCGTCCATATGTTTTCTGATTGCAGTTTTCGATACCGATAATTCGTCCGCCAACTCTTTGATAGTCAGTTCCATAATGTCGCCCCCAACATAAATAGTATAGTTTGCAAACAGTGTGTTTGCAGTCGCACATCATTATTATAGTGATTAACATGCCGTTCGGCAAATAAATTCTGAAGTTTGCTCGGATTTTATTATAACAAATCCCCTCTTAAAATGAGATTTTAATTAGATTATTTGTTGACAATCTCATCTAAAATGCGGTAAACTACTCGCATGCTGAATGTGCACTGAAAGAAAACTGATTTTTTTCCATTATAATTTACATATTGTTGGTCGAGGAAGGAAACCGCGATCGTTTTCGTATTTAGTAAGTGTGGTTTCCAGATCTAAAGTTTTCGTTTAACGATTTTCTTAGAAATGAAAGTAGGAGTGATTGTATGAGCAGTTTAACTGAAAAAATGTTCCGTAAGGAAGATCCCCTTGTCTATCAAGATAAGGATTCTCATTTGATTCGAAGCTTAACAACCAAAGATTTCTTAGCCCTTGGTGTTGGAACAATCGTTTCGACTTCCATCTTCACGTTGCCCGGCGTTGTTGCCGCTCAACATGCCGGCCCAGCCGTTGCCCTTTCATTCTTGGCAGCTGCGATCGTTGCCGGAATTGTCGCTTTTGCCTACGCTGAAATGGCAGCTGCAATGCCATTTGCCGGCTCTGCCTATTCTTGGATCAACGTGGTCTTTGGCGAGTTCTGGGGCTGGATCGCAGGCTGGGCGCTACTGGCAGAATATTTCATCGCGGTAGCGTTCGTGGCATCCGGTCTGTCGGCCAACTTCCAGGGACTAATATCTCCTCTGGGCTTTAAGCTGCCAGCTGCACTCTCTACAGCTTCAACCGGTAGTAACGGCGGCTTAATGGATATCGTCGCGATTATCGTTATTTTACTGGTTACAACACTGCTCTCCCGTGGTGCTTCACAGACCGCCCGAGTTGAAAACACGCTGGTTATTTTAAAAGTCATCGCAATTTTAATCTTTATTTTTGTTGGCGCAACCGCCATTAAAATGAGCAACTACACACCATTTATTCCAAAGTATCACGTTAACCCGGATGGGTCCGCATTTGGTGGTTGGCAAGGAATCTACGCTGGGGTTTCCGAAATTTTCCTGGCCTACATTGGTTTTGATTCCATCGCTGCGAACTCTGCTGAAGCTAAAAATCCACAAAAGACCATGCCACGAGGAATTCTTGGGTCACTGGTTATTGCCGTTATTCTCTTCGTTTCCGTTGCCCTGGTTTTGGTCGGGATGTTCAAATATTCTGACTACGCAAACAACGCTGAACCTGTTGGTTGGGCGCTTCGTCAAAGCGGGCATGCTGTGATCGCAACGGTTGTTCAGGCAATTGCGGTTGTTGGGATGTTTACCGCCTTAATCGGGATGATGTTGGCCGGATCACGTTTGATCTATTCATTCGGTCGTGACGGCTTACTTCCTAAGTGGCTTGGAAAATTGGATCACAATTTACCAAACCGTTCATTGATCGTATTGACCATTATTGCCATCGCCTTAGGTGCATTCTTCCCATTCACCTTCTTGGCACAATTGATTTCCGCCGGAACTTTGATCGCCTTCATGTTCGTATCGCTGGGCATTTACGCTTTACGTCCTCGTGAAGGTAAGGATATTCCGATGCCAAGCTTTAAAATGCCGCTTTATCCAGTGTTGCCAGCACTTGGCTTCTTAGGTGCATTAGGTATCTTCTGGGGCTTGGACATCCAAGCTAAGACTTATGCCCTCGGCTGGTTTATCCTGGGCATGGTCATTTACTTCGCATATGGGATTACACATTCAACCGCGACTGTTGATAAAGCTGCGGAACACGAAAAAGACTAGTAAGGGGTTGAGGATTTCATGGGTAAGTTAGATAAGGCTTCTAAATTAATTGGTGAAGAAAATCAGTACTATGCACAATCCGCGCGAATCAACTACTATAATTTAGTGATCGATCACGCTCACGGTGCGACATTAGTGGACGTTGACGGCAACAAATATATTGATTTGCTGGCAAGTGCATCTGCAATTAATGTCGGCCATACCCATGAAAAAGTTGTTAAAGCAATCTCTGATCAGGCACAAAAACTGATTCATTACACCACCGCGTATTTTCACCACGTTCCGGGAATGGAACTGTCTGAAAAATTAGCAAAAATAGCCCCGGGAGAGTCACCAAAAATGGTGAGTTTCGGAAACTCGGGTTCAGACGCAAACGATGCGATTATCAAGTTTGCAAGAGCCTACACCGGCCGCCAGTACATTGTTTCATATATGAAATCGTATCATGGTTCCACGTATGGTTCGCAAACCTTATCGGGAAGTAGCTTAAACATGACCCGAAAGATTGGGCCAATGCTTCCAAGCGTGGTTCACGTTCCTTATCCTGATTCATACAGAACTTATCCCGGAGAAACCGAACACGATATCTCACTTCGTTACTTCAACGAATTCAAGAAACCGTTTGAGTCATTTTTGCCCGCTGATGAAACGGCTTGTGTCCTGATTGAACCAATCCAGGGTGATGGCGGCATTATCAAGGCACCGGAAGAATATATGCAGCTGGTTTATCAATTTTGTCACGAACATGGTATTTTGTTTGCGATTGATGAGGTTAACCAAGGCCTTGGCCGAACGGGTAAACTTTGGAGCATCCAACAGTTCAAGGACATTGAACCGGATTTGATGTCCGTTGGCAAGTCACTTGCATCCGGCATGCCTTTAAGTGCTGTCATTGGTAAAAAGGAAGTGATGCAAAGCTTGGAGGCACCGGCGCACGTCTTTACGACTGCCGGTAACCCAGTGTGTTCCGCCGCATCACTGGCCACTCTTGATGTCATTGAAGATGAGCATTTGGTTGAAAAATCAGCGAAGGACGGCGCTTACGCCAAGCAAAAATTCCTAGAGATGCAAAAACGCCACCCGATGATTGGTGACGTTCGCATGTGGGGCCTCAATGGCGGCATTGAATTGGTCAAAGATCCACAGACAAAGGAACCCGATAATGATGCTGCAACTAAAGTTATCTATTATGCATTCGACCACGGCGTCGTTTTAATCACGCTGGCAGGCAATATCCTGCGTTTCCAGCCGCCACTGGTAATTCCTCGAGAACAACTCGACACCGCTCTCCAGGTGCTCGACGATGCCTTTACAGCCGTTGAGAACGGTGAGGTTGAACTACCAACGAATACTGGCAAAATTGGCTGGTAATCAGTTACTGTTTAATTGAAAAATTTAAATCAACATGACAAAAGTCTGAGGGTAGTAAAATGCCTCAGGCTTTTTATTTCAATTCAAATTCCAGCACTTCAGGATTGTGGTCCGAATTTTTAAATCCTAAGGACTTAACGTGGACGCGCTTCACTTGAATATTATCTGAAAGCAAGAACCCATCAATCAATGATGTGTAGGTTTTTCCCGGGTAATATGGGGTCCCATTTGCGCGAACTGACGGGATTTTCTTCTCGGCTAAGCCTTGCTTGGCAATCCGAAAACCGGTTGGCAATTGATTTGCCGGGAATGGATGCGTCCAATTCATGCGTTTACGGGTTGTCTTAAAGACTTCCGGACTATTCCCCAACATATCATGATTGTAATCCCCCGCCACCATCACGTAATTGCCGGCTTGCCTTTCACTGGTCATTTTGGCAAAGAGTTTATTGATTTGCGCTTTGCGAACCTTGGCGTTTTTGGTGAACGCCGATAAATGCAGATTGATCACAGCCAATCGCTTACCGTTACTAACTGGAATGTGACTAACCGAAATCGCCCGATCCAAATCCATAAATTTGTTAAAATCGGTGTCAATCGGCAACTGGTAGCGGGTGCTGTCAGTTATTTTCGCCCTTGCCAATGTCAGTAACCCTGATTTAGCTCGTCCAATCGGTCGATTGAGGGGATAAAACAGATAAGCCGAGTCATAATTTTGAGCGTAAACACTGGAATAATTAGCCATCCGGTTCTCGAGCCAACTGACTTCGTTAACGTGATAGGAGCGGTCGCCGTTAGTATCTACCTCTTGAAAAAACATCAACGTTGGATCTTCTTGTTTAACGGCTCTGTGAATGCCGGCCAATTCGGCCATAACCGATTGGCGGCTAAAAGCCCGTGAATACTTGCCGCCATCCATGAAGAATGAATAATTATCAGGATAAGCCGCGTATCCAATGTTAAACGTCATCGCTTTGTACAGGTGGTTCGCTTTGAGAACTTGCTGATTTTGATTATGTGGTTTAAGTTTCACGTTATCAGGAATTCGATGGTAAGTTAAAAATACGTAAGCGGCGTACCCACCGACCATCACAATCAGACCAGATATAACCCACAGTACTCCCTTAATTAATTGTTTCATATGATCCCTCCACATCTAATATCATATCAAATTCGCTGGTAAACGATTGGGAATATTTTTAAGCAATTGGTACCGATTACAACGTTTTAATGATAAACTTTAAGTATCTTTGTTCATCCTTGAGGAGGGAATATCATGAAGAAATCACATTTTTTGTTTGCGCTATTATTTGCTGGTGCACTCAGCATCGGGGTCGGAACATCTTCGCAAAGTGTTTCTGCCAAAATAGTTAATATTTACTTAACCCGTCACGGCCAAACAATGTTTAACGTTAACGGCCGTGGTCAGGGTTGGGCTGACAGCCCGCTAACCGATACCGGCATTCAAGTTGCCCACCAACTGGGATATGGGTTGTATGGCTTGAAATTCAAAGCTGCCTACTCAGCAGATAACATGCGGACCTTTAAGACAGCAACCTATGCGCTTCAATCATCAGGCAATGGCAACTTGAAGGTCAATTGGACGCCAAATCTTCGAGAAGGCGGCTATGGTAGTTTTGAGGGACAGAAGTATGACGATGTTAATAAAATTACCATGCCACTTGTAAAACCAGCTGGAACTTATTCCGGTCCGCAAGATTTTAGCAAAGCACAACAAGCCCTTGGCAAAGACTTCTGGCCAGCACTGCAGGACGCCTATCACGAAGCAGAGACCGTTGATTTTGGCAAATACAGCGATCCAAGTCTTCCGGAATCATTGAAAGCTGAAAGCTCTACTCAGGTGATCAACCGCATGAACAATGAATTAACATCTATTGCTCAAAAAGCAGAAAAGACAGGTGGCAATGTCCTCGTCGTCAGTTCAGGGATGTCGATTCCAGAATGGCTATCAGCTGAAAAGAATTACACAGTTCCTGGATTTGTTAATTGGGGAAATGAAGCCACAATGAAGGTAACGTATAAGAATGGCCAGTTTTACTTTCCATCAAATGTAACCGATAAGACAATTCTTTACACAATTAATAAAGGTGCCGCATTACAAAAGCTTCCCAAAAACACATTAAAAGTGAACCGATTCTATTTGAAAAAGAACCGGGTTTCTGGTAAAACATCGACGGGTGCATCACTCATCCTTGCAAACGCTAAAGGATCATCATTGAAGAAAGCAACCGCAAACCAAAACGGAAACTTTGTGTTTAAGTTGAGTAAATCAACTCTGGCAAAACTTAAAAAGGGTATGAATTTGAAACTAACGTCAGTTCCAAAGAACGCAGCGGAATCCCACAATATGAATTCTGATCAGATTTCGCAAACCGTATTTGGCAATAAGACAGCAACCGTTAAAGTGCTGAAATAACAAAGTTCAATGTAAAAGGGAGTGTGCCAAAAGGCGGGTTTGCTTCCGTAGCATAACCTAGAATAACTTTTTGAGCTGAAAGCTCGGAAAGTTATTCGTAGTTATGCCTAGGAAGCGGCCTTTTGACACACGTTCCGGCTATATAATATTGAAAACGTAAAGGGGCTGTTGGCAAAACGTTAGTTTTGTCACAGCCCCTTTTCTATACCCGAATTTTGTCTTTTAAAAATCTCATCGACGCCCATAACAACAATGCACACGCGGCACCAATAACAATATTAATCCAGGCAATTGCCGTCACCGGAGTTGCTTCCGCGACTGAAACGATCACCATTCCAATGCTACCCATGATGGTCCCACCGGCACTGTATAAAGCAGATGCAGAACCGTTATCGTTTTCCTCTTGTTTTAACACCAAATAAGTTCCAGGCGGCCGAACCATGCTGCTGGCCAGAGTTGCCGGAAACTGGGTTAAGGCAAACGCAATCGGGCTCATTTTACCAAAGGAGAGTACCAGAATGCCGGCGACAATACTCATGCCAAACGCTGTGTAAATGATTGTAAAGCGATCGACGTACTTTGACAGCGGGATATAGACCAATGGCCCCATCAGCATGCCAATCGCGTTAAACGAGAAGAATAAGCTAAACATCCGGCTGCTTAAATGAAACGTATCTTGAAAAATATACGATGATGAGGAAATGTAAGATAAGGACACAATCGACATCAAAGAAAAGCTAAACAAAAGCGCCGTAAATCCAGGGTTTAAAAGCAAAACCCCCAGCCGACCGAAGGATCTGAGAACGCTGGTTGTTTCGTGGCTGGCTTGATGGGTTTCCTTAAAAATCAGTGCTCCGTAGATGACTGATGCGCCTAATAATGCTTGAGCGAAGAAAATACCCCGCCAAGAGATAAACGTTAGCAACAATGACCCAATCACCGGCGCAATGGCTGGCGAAATAACCACCATTGATTGCACGATCGCCAATGTGGTTTCCTGTTTGCGACCAACAAAAACATCCTTAATAACCGCCGTGGCAATGGTTGTCGCCACCCCGCCACCAATAGCTTGAAGAACCCGGCAAATAATAATTTCATACGCATTTGTCGCAATCCCGCAAAGAATACTGGCAACCATATACAAGGTTAGGCCAATCAGGAGAATCGGCCGCCGTCCGTATCGATCGCTGAGCGGTCCCCAAAAAAGGGTTGCGATTGAATAAAAGACAAAGAATAGAATTAAAGTCAGATTCATCACGATTTCGGGAACCGCAAAGAACTTCGTCATCTCAGGGAGTGCTGGTAGATAAAGATCAGTTGATAATGGCACAAAGGCACTCAAAAGCGCCAGAAAAATAATAAAACCGGTATTGCCCATTCTGGGTTGCACTTGGTTGACTGCCATCTCAACGCCTCCTAATCTCTCTTCCACTTCATGCGAACCGCAAACTCATCGGTCACTTCATCTAAGTCATGACTTGTTTCATGAAAGCCCTGTTGGATATAAAAACGATAGGCCCGCGAATTCTTCTCATATACGGACAATGTGAGGACCGAATGAGTGGATTTGGCAGCCGCGATTAATTGTGAGCCAATGCCTTGATCACGAAATTTGGCGGACACAAATAGCCCCGCTATATAATTGCCATCCATACCCAAGAACCCTTTGACATGGCCATCAGATTCAAATATAAAGAGTTCGGCCTTTGAGATCGCCTTCTTGGCGCCGTCATAATAATTCTTCCAATACATCGGATCAATAAAAGCGTGGGCCTCAAGATTTGAGCTCAACCAAATATCCGCCACTTCATCTAACTTAGGTCCCGACAGACCAATCGTATGGGTAATCATCACATAACGCCTCCACAAAAAGGATTTGTTTCTTATTTTATACCAAAAAGGGAATTCCGAGGTGGAATTCCCTTTTTGAAATAGATTACTTAATCACTTTGACGTATCTTGAGTTTCCAGTGATATAACCGCCGGAAATGTGATACCTCAGTGCCCCGTGGTTTGAGACGCTGTTTGCATGTGAGTAATCGTAGTTTTTAATTTTAATCTTGGCGCCCTTCTTAAAGGCGACTTTCTTGTTGCGTTTACTGAGGTTGACATCTCGATAACGATAAATTGTCTTTTTAACCTTAACATAACGTGGTTGTTTTTGCGTACCCATCGTTACCAGTTTACGGTTTGCGGTAATGTACTTGCCATTTGATAAGACGTATCGCGTGGTTAAGTTATGCTTTACAATCGCAGTAACATGCAAGACGGTTCCCTGTTTGTAATTTCGATACAAACCAGTCAAATTCTTATACATGTAGGCGTTAACCCCTCGTGGGTTAATGACCGTTACTGATGTGTGCATCGTCTGGTAATAAACTGGTCGGACGTATGCCCATTGCGCAGTGATATAACCTTTTTTACCACGATTTTTGGTCAAATGGTTCACATCGCGAACTTTGTAACGAAGACGGCCATTCGCAGAGTGACCATAACCGGTAACGACAAACATTGGCCGGTAAACTCTCGGCTTGGAAACATAGCCTGCTTTGCGCTCACGTTTACTGAAGGTCGTATTCTTGTACAAATAAATCTTCTTCAGTGAGTAAACAACCGTGCCCTTCGCAGCGACATTACTACCGGAGTTTGAATCGCTTCCACCAGGTGTTGGGGTTGGGGTAGGCGTCGGTGTTGGGGTTGGGGTTGGATTAGGAGTTGGGGTAGGCGTTGGGGTCGGGGTCGGTGTGATTGTTTTTTTAACATATATCTTAACCGGCGATTGAGTTTTTCCCCAAGTAATATTAGGTTGTTGATTCCCATTCAATTCACTACCACTCGCAAAATGGTAACCACTAGGAATGGTTATATTTTGATCATTCAAGAAGGAACGCGTAACAGGCGTTGTGTCACCATCAGACATATTTTCTGGCTTGTTAATCGGGAATGGATTGGTCCCAACTACTTGTCCGGAATCAACATCTATAAATTCTCCATTGATCTCTGGTTCAATTATAAGATTTGCAATTCTGTAACCTGCCTGTCTGCCGTTTGAGTTTGCGGCATAGACCCACATAGGATATGAATGACCAGCTTGTACTTTATCGTAGCTAAGCGAGCTCGTATCAAATTGCTGATCAAAATATACCTTATCATCTTCTTGTGTTGAAGGAACGTTATAATCCCCTAAAGCCACAATAAAGTGGTATTGATCGTTGCCAATAATCTCATTGGCAGATTTCAACGAATGATCATTGTTGTAAAGTAGTTTACGTGCCTCTGAAAGTGTCATTGTCTGATCTTGAACTTGAAAATAAGGTACGAATCCAGCCCCAGATGTACTGTTGTATTTCATCTGTACTGTTCTTGGATTCGATTTCCCATTATAACTGATTTCCGACGTTACAACACACATGTCCGTGGGAGAACTAGTTCGGATATCAAAAGGAATATTAAGAAGTTTGCCTTTATCTTCATCTGTTAAACCCGTTGCCTCGAATACAAGTTTGGTTGGACTCGATTCACTTTTTACAAACTTCCAGGCATCTTGTGGAACAAATTTATCATTAACCTTTAAATATGCATGAAGTGTATCTTCATTATCATCTGAATATGCTGGAAAGTATGGTGCTGCCTTACCATCCGTATCAGTTTCCGGTTGACGTTTTGGTATAGAAATGGTCCACTTCACGGTACTAGGAACCGCGCCTGAAGCAGTGGGCAATTTGGTTTGTGCCCAAGCAATAAAATTAGGCTGGTTGTATGAATAAATCAAGGCATCGTGCACGTTAGAACCAGCAAAATCACTATCGGAATCAGTTATACTATAATAATTCCCATTAAACTGATCTTCACCTGTCTGTGAAAACCCAGACGCATAAGGTAATCCACCAATACCACCAAAAATTTCATTACCAAATGCACTTGTCGGATTATCAGGATTGTTGTCATTTGATGATGTCTTAGCAATCTTGATATCGTTCGTTAGATAATTGTATGTTGTTCCATCATGTGAGATAAAATCAATTTTTAGTGGATAACTTCTCGTAATGTTGTCGGCCGGAATTTGATCTGATGTGTTAACGTACAAAGAAATTTCTGCTTTTGCCAAGTCTTCCACATGCGCGTTCGCTTTTGGTGTTATCGTAATTGTCGCCGGATTAGAATTCGAATCGGTTTGAACGTCGAACAGACTATTTGAAGAAACAAAATCTATTCGTGTTGTACTAACATCTAATCCCACAGTATCAGAGGATCCATCAGTCGCTGACCCAATCGTAAATTTGATTTTATCCCCTAATTGGAGCTTACCGCCATTTGGTGTATTCATATTGAAGGCGAAATGCAACGCCCTGTTAGCGGGATACGTTCTGTTGGAATCGAAATTGGATGTTTCCTTAAATGGTGTTAGATTTGCATCCGCATTAACAGTCAGCCCACTCAGAAACATCCCAAATAAAAGACTGGACAGTCCAATCATTAAAGAAATGATAATACTTTTGTTAAAGTGACGAT
>NZ_JAXGWW010000044.1:0-13328 GCF_040773105.1 Lentilactobacillus sp. | reverse complement strand
TGAAAAGATTATCTATCACGCATCAAAAGCCGATATTCGACAGGTTTTTGTTCAAGGAAGACTGGCAAAGGGACGCATAAAGTAAAACAGACTTAAGGTGAATGGATATTGAAAACCAAAAATATGATTTTACTGGGATTTGTTGTTTGCTTGGCACTTTTGTTTTTTTCAGTTAAGCTGTTTTTGGCTGGGACGGTTCTTTTATTTGCGTGGGCCGCGTATCTTTTAATCGTCAAAAAGGATTTTACGATTTTAACGATGACCCCAAGTGATGCGGTTAAGAATCCCTCTGAACTGGATCCTCAAACTATGGCAGCATACCAGCTGAAAGCCTACAGGGCTGGGTGGATTGTCTTGGTAATCGCAGTCGGTATTCTTGTGCTTTTGACAGTTGAACTGGTGAAGTAATTTGTGAAGGGAGCAGTGGCTGAATCATCGCGAAGATGAAGCGGTCGCTGCTTTTGTGTGTCGTTTACAAATGTGTATGAATTCCCCGTGACAATTTGTACAACATACTAATCTATGTTATATTCGACGTGTAATATAATGTAATCAATTAAATAATAAGAATGATATAATAAGTACACTCTGATACACATTCCTACATAAAAAGAGGTCGACACTCATGGAAAGTCAAAGCATTCAAACAAGCTTCAAGTTGGTTTTTAAATGGTTAAGCATCATGTTTTTGATGGCTGCTTTTTTTGTTGGACTCAGTTATCAAACCCAAGCGGCTAAGGCGGCCGACATTACTGCCAGTATGTCAGGGATTTCGGCCAGCGATGCGTTATATGACGGACAGCCTGTCACATCGACAACTGTGGCCAATTGGGATAAGTCTTCGTATTACAGATTGAATTATAATTTTACAATTAAAGCGGGCACGCAAGTTAAAACTGGTGATACTGCGACTGTCAGTTTACCGACCGGAACTCATTTTCACGATCTTTAAAATTTTGATTTAAAGAGTCCTGATGGCAGCGTAGTCGGTCATTTTAGTGCTGCAGCAGGCGCCACTACTGGTACGATTACATTTACTGATTATTTCACAAAGAACAACAATGATATGGGCGGCCATCTTGAGTTTGACGTCAGCGGTGACGCGGATGGTGGCGGTACTCAAAGTGGCAATTACGTTAACAAGGCAGGCTTCCCATGGCAAGGGACTTGGAAAGACGGTAAGAATTACGACCTCGATCAAAAAGGCAATTTCCAATATGTTGAATGGGATGCCAAAATTAATCCCAATAAAAAAACGTTAACCAATGTTTCAGTCACTGATACAATGCAAAATACCACCAGTCAGCAGCTATTACCTGATACGATGGCTCTTGAATTTGATAGTACTGGTGCCGAAGTTCCAGCGAGTGATTACCAGATTACGTATTTACCGACCAGCGAATCACCAACTTCATTTACAATCAAATGGAACGGAACATTGAATCAAGCCGTCAACATCTTGTATCTGGCCAAAGTTACTGATACTGCTTACAGAACGACTGGGTCGGCGATAACTTTGAATAATAAAATTAAGATTTCTGGAACTGATAAAGGCGATGGTAGTGGTGCCGGCAGCGATATTGACGTTGCGTCCGGGGCCGCAAATGCACACGTTAATCTAGGCGGTAACGGCGGTGGTAGTGGAACTGCCTATGATTTGAACGTAACAAAAAAATGGGTTGATGTTCCAAACGGTGTTACAACGCCGGCTATTAAAGCAGAACTGTACGCAAATGGCAAATCTACCGGGAAAATTATTACTTTAGATACTGCAAATCAGTACTCAGGGACTTTTAGTGGGCTGAATGAGAAAGATAGTGATGGCAAGAAGATCACTTACACGGTAGCTGAGGTTAAAGTTCCTGACGGGTACTCGGGAACCACAACGCCGCAATCGTTTGACAAGGATAATAACGCGACTTTGACTAATAAATACAATCCTGAAACGCCTTCGACCAGAACGATTAAGGTTAACAAGGTTTGGCAGGGTGTCCCCACGGGTGTCCAAACACCAGAAGTGACAGCAACGTTATACGCAAATGGAAAGTCCACCGGCAAAACGGTCACCTTGAATCAAGCTAACCACTATTCAGATGAGTTTACCGATATTCCCGAGACCGATTCATCTGGGAAAACAATTACGTATACGGTCATTGAAACGTCAATTCCGACTGGTTATTCTTCCGATAACAAGGGTGTTGCACCCGTCGTGAACGGTACTGCTACGTTGAAGAATATTTATACGGCAAAGACGACGACCACAATCACTGTTAAAAAGAATTGGCAGGGGGTTCCAAACGGTACGACAACGCCGAGTGTGGTCGCAACGCTATACGCAAATGGAAAGTCGACCGGCAAAACGGTCACACTTAATGGATCTAACGGTTATAGGGCTGAATTTGATAATTTACCGCAGACGGATGCCGATGGTCAGGCAATTGTCTATACCGTTGTTGAGTCCGCAGTTGATGGCTATACGCCAACCGTTAATGGTCAGATTTCCCCTAAGAACGGGGTAGTCACGTTGACCAACGTCTACCAGCCAAAGAAGACGCCAATTAAAGTGAAAAAGGTTTGGCAGGATGTGCCAGCTGGTACCAGTACGCCTAGTATCACAGCTGCGTTGTATGCCAACGGGAAACCAACTGGACAGACCGTTACCTTGGATCAAAGCAACGATTACAGCGCATCGTTTGGCGACTTGCCAGAAACTGATGCCAATGGGAACGTCATTGTCTACACGGTTGTTGAGACAACAGTTCCAGATGGCTACAAGACAAGCACCAGTGGGCAACAGCCAGTCATTAACGGGATTGCCACGCTGGTCAATATTTATCAGCCAAAGACGCCGGTAACTCCAGACACACCGGACACTCCGGTTACACCAGATACGCCGGTCGTCCCAAAGGTCCCAACGACTCCGAAGACGCCGGTTAAGCCTAATAAGTCAACGACACCCAAAAAGCCGGATCGGCCAAGCGCTCCTACTAAATCGCAAACGCCGACGACCAAACAGCCCAAGGCTACCAATGACACATCATCTAATCCGACACCAAACAGTTCAACGGACAGCAGCACGCCGATGACAAGCAGCTCTGATAAGCTGCCTCAGACCGGTGATGATCAAAAACAAGAAATGATTGTCACGCTGGTTGGTGGATTGCTGATTGCGTTGATGGGAATTGGTCAGTTGATTAGACGAAAAATTTAGAATTTAATCATTTATCACAAAAAAGACAATTCTGCGCAGCACACTGGGTGCTGTGAGAATTGCCTTTTTTAAAAAATGCCATCATTATTTCCTAACGATCACTTTCATGTTTTCAGTCATCTTTCTAACGGTGCCGGCATGCTGGTGGGCGTTCAACGTATGAATGATGTGAGCTTCTGTCGTCTGATAGCGTTGAATATTATCAGCTTGGGCAGTATGGACTTCAAAGCTATAAAAAATGACATGACCCTTAGAAGAAAGTTTGAACCAATTCGGTTCCAGCATCTTTTGGTTAGCTTTAATGTTTTTTCCCGGCCAGACCAAGTAACGGGTACCGCTGGCTTTGGGGTAAATTTCAATTTGCCAACCTAATTTAAAGTCGGAAACCTCCTGCCATCGCTGAATTTTGGTGTATTTAATCGCAAAGTAAATGAAACTGCTGTACTTGAGTTTGGAATTGTGAGTAAGTTGATCGCTTGTCAGCGGGGCGGCTTTTTTGTTGCCTTGACTATTTTTCCTGGTAGGAACCGGATTTTTTGATGAGCTGGCTGAGTGAATCATCATTGAAGCGGCAACACCCAGGACGACAAGAATCGTGATGGCGCTAATGATTTTGATGATTTTACGCATGTTATATATGTCCAATCTATGAAAAAATTGGCGATTATGATATTTAAATCGCACATGTTCGTTGAGCATAACAGGAATTCGACTAATTGTTAATAGCGGACAAACGGTTTATGGCGAGTCGAAAAATATGAGTGGCCATCCAAATGCATGTACATTTGGTTATGCGAGATGCGTTTGATTGTCAGCCGATGGACTTTGTGATTGTAGCCGTCACTAAATCGGCGGGCATGCAGCGCATATGTATTGTGGTTGATGCGTCGCCATTTAATATGGGTAAACAAATCAGGCATGCCACCAAAGTAAGTGGCTTCGAGTGAATGTTTGGCAATTTTGACTTTGTTATCGTATCCGTGACGTGTGCCGCCATCACTAACGGCTGATTTTTGCTTCCAGTTACCCTGCAAAGCAGTTGGGGTACCGGAATGCCAGCTGGATGCGCTTGGGACAACTTCTTGATAACATAAAGCGACGATCAAGGCAGTCAAAAACGTTAGTAATAATTTTGTGAGCTTCATTTTAGATATTTCCTCGCATAATGTGTTTAACAAATTAATTATAGCCCAGTTGACTTCTAGGGTCTTCTTTTAAACACAAAAATGACGCCTCATTATCGAAGCGTCATTTTTATTAACTTAAATTAAATCATTATTGGCCCGGGACATAATCTTGATCGATCACCATCACAGGCTTGATAACAGAACCGTCGTTTGAAGCTTTGTTTACTTCATTGACTTGATCAAAGGTGTAGAATTTTTCAAGCTTATCAAATGGAAATTCGCCTTCCTGCCAGAAATCACTTCATCACGAGCCACTGACAAACTGGACCACTGCGCTCACTTGGTTGTCCTTAACCAGCTTATTGGCTGACTTTTCAATCGTTGACCGCTTGGTTTTACCTTTATCAGATAGTTCGATTGCAATCAGCTGCTTTGTGGCCTTTGCTTTATCAGTCACCTGACCAACGTAAATATTTGAAATGTTCTTTGGATATTTTTTGTTCAAATCACTTTGAATGGTCGTAAGCTCGCCGTCGCCCGACGAGTTAGGATTAGCCTGAACTGTATCGCCGTTATCGGACTGCTTCATATAATCTTGGAATTCTTTTGGCGTGATATAGTTGCCTTTTGTAAGTTGAGTCAATGAAAGCTGGTAGCCGTCAAGGTGATAATCTTTTAATGATTGCTTGAGCGACTTAATCTGATCATCATTTAATCGCTGGCCAATAACCGATAGCTGGATTTTCTTTCCTGAAATCGACTGTTTGGCAATGTATTGGTTGCTTAATTGGTTTTCGATAAACTGCGACAACTGGGCATTAATGTAGGAGCTGTGAACGATGGAATAAGCAGAAATTGAGCTTGGAATCACAATAATAATGGCAATAATCAAAATCAGGGCCTGCTGCTTTAATGAAACGTTTAATTTTTCACCACTGCGGATTCGAAAGAAAATTGTGCCACTGGCGGTTGCCAGAGCGATGAAAAAGGCGTTGATCAAAAATAAGTAGCCCGCTCCAATGATAAATGACGGATTGAGATGGCTAATCCCATAGCCAACCGTACAAAGTGGCGGCATTAACGCAGTGGCGATTGCAACGCCTGGGACGACGTTCCCACCGTCTTTTTTCGCTGAGCTGATGACTCCCGCAAAGCCACCGAAAAAGGCGATCAAGACATCCCAGAGCGTTGGTTCGGTTCGTGCCAGCAATTGTGCGCTGGCGGTGTTTAATGGTGAGACTAAGAAGTAAATCGTTGCCCCAACGACGCCGATGATCACCTGAATTAAAAATAATTTGGTGGCTTTTGATAATAGTTTGGGATTGCTATTCCCCAGGCCATAGCCAATTCCGACGATTGGCGCCATCAATGGTGAAATGAGCATTGCCCCAATGACGACCGGGGCCGAATCGACGTTTAATCCGATACAGGCAATAATGATGGCACAAAATAAAATTGCCTGAGTTGACCAGGTAAAGTTCAAATCTTTTTGGACATTTGTATTTAAGGTATTCGTGGAAATTTGTTGCATCACAGACACCGGCTTTCCTTGATATATTTAATTTTAGAATAGCACAAGCGGGGAATATTTGACTGTTTGAACTATGGAGGCAGACATCCGCCTATAATTTTCGTATACTATATAATGTGACTATTTCGAAAAGAGGACTGACGACATGACGCCCCAAGAACTACTGAAAACTAAATTTGGTTATGACAGCTTTCGTCCGGGCCAGCAGACCGTCATTGACGACATTTTGGCGCACAAAAACGTGTTGACCATCATGCCGACCGGTGGCGGGAAATCGTTGTGTTACCAGATTCCTGCCATGCTTGAAGACGGCTTAACACTCGTCGTCTCTCCACTGATTGCCTTGATGAAAGACCAGGTGGACGCGTTAAATGAGTCCGGGATTCCAGCGACGTTCATTAACAGCAGTTTAGACTTCAGTGAAATTGATGATCGATTTGCCCAAGCGCAAAACGGTGACGTCAAGCTGCTTTACGTATCACCGGAGCGGTTGGACTCGGGGGCCTTTAATCAATTGGCACGACTGCCCATTGACTTGGTTGCCGTCGACGAAGCACACTGTATTTCACAGTGGGGCCATGATTTTCGCCCAAGCTATTTGGCATTAACCGAACGGCTGCATGAACTGCCGACCAAGCCGACAATTGTTGCTTTGACGGCGACGGCAACTCCACAAGTGGCTGATGACATCAAACAGCGCCTGCATATCTCAGAAGAGGTTAAGACGGGCTTTGAACGGGATAATTTAGCTTTCAAGGTGGTTCGAAATCAGGATAGTGATAAGTATCTACTGGACTATTTAAAGTTAAATGCCGGTGAGTCCGGTATCATCTATGCCAGCACCCGCAAGGAAGTCGAGCGGGTCTCCAAGATGCTCAAAAAACACAAGTTTTCAGTGACTATGTATCATGGTGGTATGAGCAAGGATCAGCGGCGGAAGAATCAAGATGACTTTCTGTACGACCGTGCACTGGTGATGGTTGCGACCAACGCCTTTGGAATGGGGATCGATAAGAGTAACGTGCGCTTTGTGATTCACGACTCCGTTCCAGGAAGCTTGGAGGAATACTACCAGGAAGCCGGCAGGGCGGGACGAGATGGCCTGCCCAGTGAGGCGATTTTGCTGTTCAAATTAAGGGATGTTCAAACTCAGCATTTCTTCATCGATCAATCTGAACGAGACGAGCAAAGTAAGCAGCGCGCTTACCAAAAGCTGCAAATGATGACGCAGTACGCCAATACACAGCAGTGCCTGCAACAATTTATACTCGACTACTTTGGCGAAAAAGAGGGGAAAACGTGCGGTCGTTGCAGTAATTGCCTTGATACCCGTGACTCTCAGGATATTACTGTTGACACCCAAAAGGTCCTGTCGTGTGTTTTACGGATGAAGGGACGCTATGGCAAGAGTCTCGTTTCCCAAGTGTTGACGGGCTCTAAAGTCCAGAAAATCCGTGATTTTCACTTTGACCAACTATCAACTTATGGCATCATGAAGGGCCAATCCCAAAAAGAGGTCATGGGGTTGATTGATTACTTGACCGCGGCGGGGTATTTGACTGCCAGTGGCGGCCAGTACCCAGTGCTGAAAGTCACTTCCTTGGGTGGCGCAGTGCTGCAGGGATCCGAAAGCGTGTCTCGAAAGGTCTCGGACAAGGCGACCAAGACGTTGGCTGAAGACGATGAGTTGTTTGAGCAACTGCGGCAATTACGCCGTGAATTGGCTGAGAAGCAGGGCGTGCCGCCGTTTGTGATTTTCTCTGACAAGACGCTTCACGAAATGAGCGCCGTCATGCCAGCCAATGAGTCTCAGATGCTTGATGTTAAAGGCGTCGGCGAAAGCAAGTTGGCGAAGTATGGCGACCAGTTCCTGGACGTTATTTTAAATTATCAATCAGAAGCCAAGACTGGGGTTCAAGCGTAACTAAAGTGTATATCAAAAGAGGTTCCTCAATACCACAGATGGGTATTGGAGAACCTCTTTTCGCTTCATTATTAACTTTGACTAAATGAATAATCGTGATGGTATTTTGCTTTGGTTAGCACAATCACATACCCGGATGGCGTGTACTGAAAGAGTGCTTTACGGTAGTGACCGGCGATTTTTTTCTTGGCAATTTTGAAGCTGCCAGGATTTTCGTAATCATGGGTGAAACGATTAAATGTGTATTTTCCATGCTTTTTTTGCACATAGAGCCTTTTGTATCCCTTTTGACCTGGCGTCAGTGATGTTGTGCCGTCAATCCCTTTGTAGGTGAACCTGTGGGTTGTCAGCTTGAGCATATTGAATGATTTGCCGTTATAACGATACCAGGTTCCCCGCATGGCCTTTGGAATTGTTGTATGTGATGATGCGCTGGTGGCAACTGGTGCTATAGCGCCACTTAGTAAGATGGTCATTAATCCAAGTGCAATCTTTGAATATTTCATATGATCCCCCTTAATTTCCCCGTAATGATAGGCATCAAAAATATACCTATATATTTATATATACATCAAGTTGCTTAAATAGGCAAATTTATCCCAGAACGCCACTTTCTAACAGGACGTAAATGCCGATGGCGATAAAGAGTATCGGGATGAGGATCTGTTTGTAGCGTTCTAGTTTGTCTTTGATTAAGGGTAAATTTGCAATTTGATAGCCAAGGTAGCACCACAGGCCAGTCATCAAGGTGAACACAATGACGGTAACGGCTAATTCGAGAACTGAGTATTCCGTAAATAAGGGGATGTAGACGGTGAGGTTTCCGGCGCCGTTTGAAATGGTGACGAGGCAGACGGCCATCATTTCTGGTTTGAATAGCTTGTGTAGTAGGGAAGACGGCTTTTCTGCTTGAATGTCGCGTTTGAGTTTTGCCTTTACTTTTTGTTCCTCATGAGCGGCGTCTGTTTGATAGCGATACTGGAACCACTTTCGGATGCCGAGGATGATCGGAATGACACCCAGCCAGCCAACTTGGTCGGTCGGTAAAAAACTTAGCCCATATGCGGCGAACACACTGATCAATACCAAAAATTCGAAGCCAATCAATTGCCCCAATACAATATCTTGTCGCCGCAGTGACCCATTAACTTGCGAAAACCAGACAGCTAACACAAAGGTGTCATCAATGTTGGTACCGATAAACGAAAAGATGCTGGTGATAATTGTCGCAAGCATGTGGCCCGCCTCCCCTAAACGCTTTCATTGTCCTTAGTATAACTGATTTAATAGGGGGTTGCTAAACAAGTAGGTAATTGGGGGCGTTATGACTGTTTTTGACAAATAAACAAGCATCTCCTAATCAGCAGATTTCTGCAGGTGGGAGATGCTTAGTTAAAGTTTTTAATTTGGTTGAACAGTGACTGGAACCGTCCTAATTTTATCAGGATAATCATTCATGTAATATTTAACCTCATAAGTTCCAGGCTTGCTAGTATCGACTGTATTTTCAATGATGGTGAAGAATTGTGGATATCTGTCTCGACTTACAAAGTAACCTTGATAAACAAAGTCGCTTAGAAGTACCCATGGTGTAAAGTTATCACCAACATGAAGATAGTAGTTCGCAGCTCTACTGACCGTTGTTTGTCTGTCTTCCCATGTTAAAACAATCTCAGCTACATTTTTTTGTTTATCATAATTGACACGAATGCTAACCTGGTACTCTCCCCACTCATCATCCAACCGTATAAATACTTGACCGTTTCCGAGTGAATCCAAATCAGCAGAAGTTAATTCCTTTTTATCCTTAATTTGGTCAATTGCTTTAGCAAATTGTCGTTGATAATCTTTTTGGATCCCAGAGGAAACTGTTGAAGTTTCCTCTGTCCAATCTGCATCGTTTCCAGTCGTGGCTTTGGTGTATTTTCCACTTGGATCAAAACGATACGTCAAGTAATTAATTGTCAGTTTATTTTCTGCTGGGACCGTGACAGTTTTTGTTGGACCAGGTACTGTAACCGTTTGAGTAACCGTTTCTTTTGGACCTGGGACATTGACGGTATTTGTAATCACTTTTTCAGGGCCCTCAACAGCATTTTTATTAATCCATCCGTTAAATTCAGGGTGGTCCGTATCTTCAACATAGTAGTAGGTTTGGAAGTACTGCCGGGTCATCTGTTTTGCAGCAGTGACCTTCAACTTATCATTGGCATACGGAGTTGAGTCCTTCGTCTTTAATCCGGCTTTGTATTGGGTCCACGGAATGGCTTTCCAAGTGTTGACGTCACCCGATGTACCGGTGCTTTTTAAATGATAAGTTGTGTTCTTAACGTCCTCAGAAAGAGAGACGTCCGTTGTGGTGTCCGTGTGTCTGATACCGCCGTTAAAATAATTTTTGATCTTGCCACCATAAATCCAACCTCGATATTTACCCTCAAATGACACAATCTTATAATAAACACGTTGATTGTTAGTCGTTGCCATCCGATAAGCATAGAAGGTATTTTTTGATCGAACTGATTTCGCAAGCTTTTGAAGCTGCCGCTTGGTTGTTACCGGCTTCGCCCCCTTCAATGACTGAGCTTTTGTATAGATCTGATGTTTCCCGGTTAAAGTAACGTTTCGGTCATCCGAATTTACTTTTGCCATTGAGACATTGCTTGTAATTTTATTCGATTTTGCAAATGTCTGTGTCTGACCGACTGCGATTAATCCCCCAAACATAAAGCTGGCTGTGACGAACATTTTTATCAAGTTTGTTTTGCTTACAGTCATTATTATAACCCCCTAGTACTAGATACCATTCCGACTTCGTAATTATCATACATGAGGATTTTTCATTCGTCAATTAGATTGATTGAGTCCAACAAGTGCTTGAACTTCAAAATACCGGGAGTTAATGATTGTACAGTGAGCAAGCTATAAACTAAATAACCAAAAGTCGCCATTGCCATTTTTTCTCCGATTTAGTGTTATAAATAAATGTGAAGGCTTAGAGGAGGGGTACTATGGCTGACGAGGTGACGAGTCGCGGGAAGAATTACTCGATTATCGCAGTTTTAGGGATGTTTTCATTTTTGACTGCGCTCTCCGGATCGAGCACCAACCTGGCGATTCCAAAAATTGCAATTGATATGGATATTTCGAGTAGTATGGCCACTTGGATTGTTCAAATTGGGTTGATTACCACGGCGATTCTGCTGGTGATGTTTGGACATATGGGCGATATCTTATCTAAAAATGTGGTGTTCCTAGCAGGTGGGATCGGCTTTTTGATCGGGTCCGCAATTACCGGGTTTGCGCCGAACTACGCGATTATTTTATTTGGTCGGGTGATTCAAGCAATTGGCTCGGCGATGATTATGGCCAACTCGATGGGAATTGTGACCCAATATTTCCCCGATAAACGGCGTGCCGAGGCACTCGCGGTTATTTCGATGTTCATTTCCGTCGGTTCCATTTCCGGTCCAGGGATTGGTGGTCTGATTATTTCAGCTTCCAGTTGGCGTTGGATCTACTGGATTAACATTCCGTTGGGACTCATCATTTTATGGCTGGGATTCAAGTTTCTCCCCGTTCCCAAAGAGTCCTGGGCCCGCGTCCGTGAAGTGATGAAGGGCGCCAATTGGACCGGCCAAAATCTGTTTACCATCGGGATAATTATTTTCTTCTTGAGCGGGACGTTTTTTCAAAGTGGCCGTTCAAAGTTCTTGATTGGCTTGGCATTCCTTATTGTTGGCGGCTTGATTTCTCTGGGCGCATTCTTTCAAGATAATAAATCAAATTTGCCGTGGATTGCGCCTGAAGTCGTTACCAATCTGGGCTTCATGACGTCCATTACGGCGCTGGCACTGGTGATGCTGGTCAACTCGGTTTCCAATATTTTACTGCCATTTTATTTTCAAAGTTATAACGGGATGAGCGCGTTTTACAGTGGACTCATTATCATGCTGCAGTCGGTAACGATGCTGTGCACAACACCATTTGCCGGCTATTTGGCCGATCGAATCAATCGTGAATTGATGACCCTTGTTGGCCTATTGATTTTGATGATTTCTCAGGTCGGTTACGCCTTTTTCCCTGACAACCTGGACATGTGGCGGATTATTCCACCGATTATTTTAAACGGAATTGGCATGGCTATCTTCTTGTCACCGAATAATGCGTTGACCATGGGACTGGTTGATAAACGACTATCCGGGATTGCCGGTTCTTTGAACTCGTTTGCCCGGACTTTGGGAATGACGATTGGGATTAGCTTTGGCTCGTCGTTATTATTCTTCCAGCTTCCCGGCATTGTGCGGGTTACGAAGGCAGTCGGGCTGCCATTTATTCACGCATTCGCAAATGTTTTCTGGACGGCGACGGTCATCTCTGCAGTTGCCCTGTTACTGGTGCTGGTAAGATTTATTTATTCTCAACGTCATTCAAAGGCTGTGGTTAAAAAAACGGCGTAATATAAGTGACTGCGGTGGTTGATGATACTCGTTTTAATTAAAAGTTTGCAACAAAAAAGCGTTCATTGATAAAGTGACTCAATCAATGAACGCTTTATTATATTATTGAAATCGTAACAGGCTGGTCGGTTCTCGGGAAGGACTACACGATTCTTCTCACCACGCCATTTGTCTCATGCCGCCAACTTGGGGCGTTGAGTGTTGAAATGCCGACACCACCCGTATCGGATTGGTTATGGTCATGTAGGAATAGATGATTACCGAGATAAATGGCGACGTGGGAATTAACCTGACCACGTGAATTAGTGAAAAAGAAGAGGTCACCGCGCTTCATATTCTGAAATTTAACGGGTTTTCCCATGGTTACCAATGTGTAGGTGGTCACACTATCCAGATTTCCTAAGGTGATGCCGGCCTTTGAATAACAGTACCTGACAAACGACGAGCAGTCGAATTTATGGTGCCGGATGTCACTGAGGGTTCGGCCACCACCGTATGAATACTGGGAATGCCCAACTAACTTAAGGCCGGCGGAAAGGGCAGCTTCGACCTTTGGATTACGACCACGAAGCTGATTTAAATTCCGAAAGCTGACATTTTGGGCGCTGATCCAGTATTGACGATGGTTTTGTGAAAATGCAATGTAGCCGGCTGCTTTTTGGCCATTCAGATCCTTTCGGACGGTTCCAACAATTTTGTCGTTGAGATGATTTTCCTGAACGGTTCCCAGAAGCTTTGCACCCTTTGTGCCTGCTGGCGCAGAATATAGTTTTGCTTTTGAATTCCTGATGGTGAGGTCGTAAGGATACCGATACGTTTCGAATACCTTGTTGGGTGCGATGGCCTGCTTCACCTTAACGATTGGCGTTGGAGTGGTATCCGGGCTGAACGTTGCTTTGAAAAAGCCAAGCCCAATCAAGACTACTAACAATGTACCACCTAAAAATCCCCATAATTTGCGATGTCGTTTTAACATGATTATCCCCCGTATCGAAATGCATTTATTAATTACATTATAGGCATACCTGGGTGCTGAAAAATATTGATACCAAGTTCTTATAGTTTCCTTAGCAATTCT
>NZ_JAXGWW010000043.1:0-13759 GCF_040773105.1 Lentilactobacillus sp. | reverse complement strand
GGATGTGACGACAAATTCAACCCCTTTTGATTCCAAGTATTTCTTCAAACCAAGGCCACCGGAAACACTTCCCAGTAACTCGCCAGGCTTGAAATCAATCCCTTCAGGAGTCGGTACCGTTGATCCATCCGGATAATGGGTAATCTTTGGAACATCATCTCGAACGTACTTTGGCGGGAACCCATCAACGGGGTCCGGATACAGAACAGCTAAAACTTTGGTCATAGTGATCGATCCTTTCTACAAAGCAAACCAAGCCAACATTTCTCAGCGTCTAAATTTTAGCACGTCTGTAAGCGTTTTCAACCAAAGCGTTTTTTATTTTTTAGTCAGGCATAAATCCTTTGTTTCCAGCAAAATCAGCATATACTTAAAATAATAAATACCCACAAAATGGAGGAATGAACATGCCACTTATGCGAATCGACGTCATCAAAGGTCATGACGAAACTTATCTCAAGAAAATGCTGGACGTTGCCTACGAAGTCCAACTTGACACTTTCCACACACCAAAGGGTGACCGCTATCAAATTTTGACCCAGCACGAACCAGTCGAAATGCAGATCCTCGATACCGGACTAGGCATTGAACGAACAAAAGACGTGGTCTTCTTCAACTTGGTGACCCGCCCACGAACGACCAAGGACAAGCAGGCCTTTTATCAAAAATTAGCCGACCGCTTGCATGGGGAACTTGGTATCCGAAAAGAAGACGTCATCGTCAGCCTAGTACCAAACAACGATGACGATTGGAGCTTCGGTAATGGGGAAGCACAGTTTTTAACCGGAAAACTTTAATTAATAAAAATGAGAACCGCGGCTATCGCATCCAGCCGTGGTTCTCATTTTATTTTGTATTAGCCCTGCAAAAATTCCTTTGTCTTATACTCTGGATCGGGATATTTGTAGAACCCTTCTCCAGATTCAATACCTAACTTGCCTTCGTCGAGCATCTTTTTAAACGCATCTGCGAGCGGCTTAGCATCGGGATTCTTTTCGGCAGCCGCTAACGTAATATTATAGGCTGTTCGAATTCCAACAGCATCCAGGATTCCAAACGGTCCCCAGGGAGCTCCGGTGGCAGCCATCCAGGTCCGATCAATCATCTTTGGATCAGCCACACCCTTAAGCCACAGGGCACCGGCAGCAGCATTTAATGGCATCAGTAGCGAATTTAAAATATAGCCTGGCTGCTCTTTTTTGAGCTGGATTGGAACCATCCCAATATCTCGGGCATACTGCACAATTTCTTGATAGATTGCCGGATCCGTTTCAGGTGATCCCATGATTTCAGCAGTGTTGTTCAACCAAACCTGGTTTGAGAAGTGCATGTTCAAAAACTGTTTTGGCCGACCAGTATCAGCCGCAAACATACTTGGCACCAACGTTGACGAATTACTTGTGAAAATGGCGTTACTTGGCGCTAATTTAGCTAACTTTTTATAGAATTCATGCTTGATATCAGGGTTTTCCGGAATTGCCTCAATGACCAAGTCGGCATCTTTAACCGCCCCAGCTAAATCATCCGTAAATTTTAGTCGGGAAATGCCAGCGTTAAATTCATCATCTGTAGCGGCAATATCGTGACGATAAGCATGTCGCAATCCCCTAATTCGTTCTTCGGCTTTATCAACAGCTTCTTGACTAATATCATAAACAGTTACGTCAAAGCCTTTAAACGCGCTTTGAAATGCAATCTGACTGTCCAACACACCACTACCTGCAACAGTCACCTTTTTGATAGCCATAAATAACTCCCCCTTGAGTGCTTGTAAACGGTTACATCAACTCACTTTAATATAGCAGATTGCTTGTGAAATGCAACGAAAGGGGCTTGGTATCTTAGGAATGCAGGGTACACAAAGCATCATCGTAACATCCAAATTTTTCCCGAAATATTCCGATAATTATTTTATAGTCGTATAATAACAGCAAGGTTAACAGGAGGAGATACGATAATGAAATTGATGAGACTTGTTTTAACCACAGCATCGGTAATCTCAGGTATTGGTTTCTTTGCGCTGACATCCAATATCTCGAAAGCATCCACATTACAACCTTTTTATTGGGAGGAACATTATCGGCATGAATATAAAGTTCGTGTGAAACAGCCCACAAAAGTTTATAAGGTTACTTATGGACGTTATGCATATCAAAATCGGTGGTCATTTTATAAATATTTACGTCGCGGCGAGGTCGTTAGAACTTGGTATGCTGGAGCAGATGGGTTCAACTGGCATTTAACCGGAGGCACACACGGAAAATATGATGGAAATAGCCACTATGGATTTGATGTGGAATGGGCTCATAAATCTTCATTCAAAATCTTAAAAGTATACTATGGCACTAACTGGTTCTAAATAATTGTCTTTGGGGGGAAAAAACATGCAGATGAAAAAAACACTCACCTTTATTTCAATTTCACTCGGTATTCCGATAGGATTTTCAGGGATCGGACAACAAAACAAAGTTCAAGCAAGTTCTTGGCATAAGGGTATTCCACAAATTTTTAAACATACAAAGTGGCATAACGGCAGTTCCAGGATCACATTCGGCACTAAAATATTTTCGTTTTGGGGACCTGAAGGCGGCGAACGCTTTGGTATTCCCGAAACTAACGTCAAATATAAGCAAATTAGCCATCACAAATACTTATTGAGTCACGAAGAGCCGCATTCCGGAATATTTTCACCAATATATTCGTATGCCAAATATGTGAACGCTAAAAAGATGATTTGGAAATGGGACAAAACTTCTAAAGCAGTTGTTAATTATCGGTATTATCACTGGTAGGAAGTTAGTATTCAAAACATCTTTGACACCTTTTGAACCTTTATTGAATATCCATATTAACCGTACTTATCGTTGCCATACCTGGCAAATTAACTCCTCCTCAACTCAACCACGAATCAAACCAAAACTTCTTCCGCGTAATAATGTCCTGAGCCAATTTGGCCAGGGCTTTTTCTTTGGCGTAAAATGCATCCCCATCAACCTGCTGGTGAAACGCTGACGTCAACTCTGACGACTCATCTTGGTCGGTAAACACCCACTTCAAGGCGTCCAGCTGCTCCAAAATTACGACCAAGCTAATGGCATTCCGGCTGATCTTTGAACTATTAATCTGCTCACGCAACTCCTCGCGCACTTGATTTCGAGCCTTGGCTTTTGGTACATAAATCACGTGGGTATCAAGGTTATTCTTAAACGACACTTTGGTAACTAAGTCGGCAGCCAACAGTTCACTACCAAGCCCATCATATAGTTGATTGGCAATATCCCAACTGGTAATGACTGAGAGCCTGTCTTTAAGCTCACGACCCTGGTTAATTTCATCAGAGAGTTCTGATTTAAACACACTTAAATAAGATGGCAACTGAGCGAATTTTTCGCCATCCTTCACGTCAAGATTATCATCAATGGTTAAAATATCCTGGTCAGCGAGATCCAATAGTGCCGCCAACACGAAATACGACTGACTGGTAAATCTTGTCCGCAGCATCGGCTTCTTGGCAATTCGTTCAGTTAGTAATAAATAATTTTTTGCGGTCGTTAATTCCACTTCGAATGCCTCCATTTTTGTTTTATCAGTTAACATCATAATTCATCTATCAACTTCCGCGAAATATTTTGTTTTCGCGTTGGACCACCAAACTCCCATGTGCTACGATAGCCCCAACGAAAGGACTGACAAACATGGCGACTTTGCCGACTTACCATCAAGAAAACCAAACAATTACCTTTAATGATCCAGCTAAACTTCAACTCACCGTTATAACACCAGCAATCATCCGAGTATTTGAAAATCGGGGTGAACCTGATGACTCCTACGCCATTGAGGGCGATAAGCAGCAGGCCACCGAATTTAAGTTCAATCAAGTGGCCAATCACTATGAACTCATAACTGCTGCACTGACGCTCCACATCGATAAAGCTTTGCACATCGATGCTTATGATCCGGCAGGAAACCCACTGGTTACCGATTACCGGGGAACCCGAACGCCACTGGATCGGGGAATTGATGAAGCCCACAAAAAGTTTATCAAAGAAGAGGGCCACAACGTCCCTGGCGCAAACGACCAGGATAATACGGCTTACTATGAGGTGGTTAAGCGTTTAGCAGCCGACGAATCGATCTATGGTCTTGGTGACAAAACCGGCTACATGAACAAACGCGGCTATGAGTACGACAACTGGAATACCGACGACCCAGCGCCTCACTTGGAGAACTTCACCCGATTATATAAGTCGGTGCCGGTCATGTTCGGGCTAAAAGATGGTCATCCGTATGGTCTGTTCTTCGATAACCCTTATCGCAGCCACTTTGATTTGGGGAAAGAAAGCGCCAATTACTACTTCTATTCAGCAGAAGCCGGCAATCTGGACTACTACATTATCGGTGGGAAAACCCTCAAGGACGTTGTCAGCAACTACACCTACTTAACCGGCCGCACCCCGCTGCCGCAAAAATGGACGTTAGGGTATCAGCAGTCACGGTGGGGATATAGCGCCACTCAGAAAATGGTCCAAGGAATCGTTGACGATTTGCACAAATACGACCTGCCGTTTGATGTCATTCACCTGGATATCGACTATATGCGCGATTACCGCGTGTTTACGTGGAACGACGATGCTTATCAGGGTAACCCGAAGAAATTTGTGACCAACTTGAAAAATCAGGGGACTAAAATTGTGGCAATTATTGATCCGGGTGTCAAGAAAGACCCAGGATACAACATTTACGATGAAGGTATCAAACATGATTACTTCGTCAAAAGGCCCGACGGCAATGTCTACGTCAATCAAGTCTGGCCGGGCGACTCTGTCTTTCCTGATTTTGGTCGCCAAGCAGTCCGCGATTGGTGGGCAAATAACGATCAATTTTTGACCGACTTAGGCGTGGCGGGGATTTGGAACGACATGAACGAGCCAGCTTCCTTTGTCGGTGAAATCCCCCAAGATATCGTCTTTAGCGACCATGACCGTCCCTCGACCCACAAGAAAATGCATAATGTCTACGCGCATAATATGGATCAGGCAACCTATGCCAGCATCAAACGGGCAACGGACAGACGGCCCTTTGTCATCACCCGTGCGGCATACTCTGGAACTCAGAAGTATGCCACTGTCTGGACCGGCGATAACCATAGCATTTGGCCCCACGTTCAACTGCTTATCCCGCAATTGTGCAACCTCGGAATGAGCGGATTTAGCTTTTCCGGAACCGACATTGGCGGCTTCGGGTCAGACGTCACCCCCGAATTATTAACGCGCTGGATTGAAGCGGCAATCTTTAGTCCGTTACTGCGAAATCACAGCGCTATGGGCACTCGTGACCAGGAACCCTGGCAATTTGGCGAACCGACGTTATCGATTTACCGAAAGTACTTAAAATTACGTTACCGGTTCATCCCCTACCTCTACGATTTATTTGCGAAAGAAGAACGGTCCGGTCTTCCGCTGATGCGACCACTTGTTTTAAACTATCCTGAAGACCGTCGTGTCCATGACATCAACGATCAATACATGGTCGGCGACTCGGTTCTCGTAGCCCCAATCGTTCAACCGTCGCAAACCAAGCGCCTGGTTTATCTGCCAAAAGGAGACTGGGTGGATTTCTGGAATCATCAAGAATACAGCGGCCAACAAGACATTGTCGTCGACGCACCGCTGGACAAACTACCATTATTTATCAAGAAAAACACGATCTTGCCGTGGGGCGAAGAAGTCGATCATATTTCAGAACAGCCGGATCAACAAATGACCTTCACCGTTTACGGTCACTCCGGCAATTATCATCACTATCAGGATGATGGTTTAGACTTCAACTACCGAAATGGCGAGTACAACGATTATCAAATTGTGGTCGAAGACGATCATGTGAGTGTCAGGTTAACCCACCATGGATTTGCCCCAGTCTATCAAAGGATCGTCGTCGAACTGCCCGATCAACTCATCATGTTAAATTACAATTCGAAAACTGAAACCTACCAGTAAAAAATGGATCCGCAGGCAGTCAGCATTTTCAGCTAACTGCTTGCGGATCCATTTTGACTTATTTATCTGCGCTTGTTGCCCGGGCATATCGCGCCACTCGTTTCATAAAATCAGCAAACAACGCGTCTTGCTTGGAGTCAGTCGTATACATGGCTTCAGGATGCCACTGAACACCGATAATCAGGTCGTCGTCTTTGCTTTCAACGCCTTCAATCACGCCATCCTTAGCCAATGCAGAGATGTTTAGTTGAGAAGACACCGCCTTAATCGATTCGTGATGGTGACTGTTCACCAAAATAGCATCCCCGCCGCCAATGATTTTTTCCAAATAACTATCCGGCGTTACCGAAATTGAATGTGTCCCCTGCGGCAGTGGTGCCTTTTGGAAGTGCTGCAGAGTTGGTCGATTACGCTGGCTATACATGTCCTGATAAAGCGTCCCGCCAAGTGCAACATTAATCACCTGCGTTCCCCGGCAGATACCAAAAATTGGTTTGCGTTTGGCGACCGCCAGCTTGACCAGCTCAATTCCACTCGCATCCAGGAAGGCATCGACATCGCCTAATTCAGGAACCGGCTCCTCTCCATAAAAACGTGGAGCTACGTCAGGACCTCCCGGCAATAATAGGCCGTCAATTAAATCAACGTAGCGCGCCATCAATTCCGGGTTGCGTGTTGGAATCATGATCGGCACACCACCGTGCTGAATAATACCAGCAACTTCATTATTGTTAACCGAGTTGCGTTCCAAGTCTTTAATCAGCCTGATTTCGGCAGGAATTCCAATTGTGTATTTTTTATCCATGGCAGCCACTCCTCCTTTAGTTCTGTATTGCTAATAATAGTAATACAAATGATCGAAAAAAGGGGCGATTATGAACGAGTAAAATATCTACGTTTCATCCACAGGTCATCAATATGCGGTCCAACCACCATCAACAGCCAACACAGCACCATTTACATAACGTGCTTCATCGGAAACCAGGAACAAGGCCGTGTTTGCAATTTCTTCAGCCGTTCCCGGTTCGGGTGATGCGCCCATTCCCTGAGATTGACGTTCAAAACCAAATTTATCAATGTTCTTTCCCATTGACTCGGCAATGTTGGTCTTAATTCCACCAGGAGCGATCGCATTCACACGGATACCATCGTTTTGATACATGTAGGCGGTATTCTTGGTTAAGCCGACCACCGCGTGTTTGGAAGCCGTGTAGGCAACTCCGGCACGCCCACCATTAGTGCCACCAACAGAGGCGATGTTTAAGATCACACCCTGCTTCTTTGGTAGAAATGCTTTGACTGCTTCACGAGTCGCGTACATAACACTGTCTGTATTCACTGTGAAGACCTTGTGCCACATATCATCAGTTAAATTACCAATTGGAGCCATGTTGTCCATGATGCCGGCGTTGTTAACGACAATGTCCAGTTTGCCATATTCAGTCTTAGCCAACGCAAACATATCCTGAATATCTGACTCATTCGAAACGTCCGTCTTGATTGCCACGGCCTTACCACCAGCGCTCGTAATTTCCGAAACCACATCATCAACCCGATCCTTGTTTAGATCCGCAGCCACCACACTAGCACCTTCAGCGGTAAACAGTTTAGCCATTGCAGCACCCATTCCTGAACCGGCACCAGTAACGATGGCAACTTTATCTTTTAAACGATCTGTCATAGAAAAGCCCTCCTTTTAAGTTATAAAACGCTTACAAGGTTATTGTATCCTATTGGTGGATCGTGTAAAAGAAAAGGGATTTCTTCAATCAGCGAAAAAAAGTGAATCAAAAAACGTTTTGATCCCATAATTAAAGCCCAACAATCGCTCATTCCCTATTTCGAATGAATGATTGTTGGACTTAAACGACCAAGATCGGCCGATTGCCAAGTATGCTTGCAGCCGGCTGTCGTCACACGTTCAGCTAGATAATATAAAGTCTACTTATGGTATGGACTACCTTCATTAATCATAAACGCCCGATAAATCTGCTCAGTCAGCACCAGTCGCATCAATTGATGAGGCAGCGTGAAGCGGCCAAAGGAAATCTGAGTGTTCGCCCGGTCGAGAACGTGCTTGGATAACCCAAGCGAGCCGCCAATCACAAACGTCAAATCGGAATGACCATAAGTTGTCAGATCCGCAATCTCCTTCGCAAACTCTTCAGAAGATCGCTCTTTACCCAATATCGCAAGTGCATAGACATATTCGCGGTCTTTAATTTTATCTAAAATTCGCGCACCTTCCTTGTCCATGACTTCGTCCATTTCCGCTTGGCTGAGTGACTCAGGCGCCTTCTCATCGGCAACTTCAACGATTTGGAACTTGCAAAAGCGCGATAATCGCTTTGCGTATTCCGCAATCCCCTGCTTAAAATACTTCTCTTTTAATTTACCAACAACGACCAGTTTGATGTTCACTATGTTATTTCCTCCAACTATCGATTTGTCCTGTGTAAAAAAGTGGGCTTATTAACAAGTTGTCCACAGAGTTATCCACAGGTTTATGCACACAACTATTATTTTTGGCACCCGCATTTTTTGAAAAAATGTCAAGGGCCAAAAATGTTATCCACAAAACTGTGGACAACGTGTGTTCGCAATCTGTCACCGCAAACCCCATTATATCAATCTTTGTCGCAACGAACAAACCCCTTTTTTAGGCCAAAAAAAGTTATCCACAATTTCTGTGGATAACTTCGCCATTTTGGGGGATAACTTATCAACGTTAATATATCAGTGCTTCACATTACCTTGTGGATTGTCCACAGAGTTATCCACAGCCCAAATGTGGACAATATATCAAAAGTTTACATGTTATGAATTTTTTAAATAAAAACCGGGTTACTGTTCGTATTTATATCATGTGTAGGGTACAAGTTCCGAGTAATCCATCATACCCGTTCGTAAACGGTCCTAAAGTTCCTTGTTTGCGGATAAATCAGACCAATTGAGTCAAAAATCCCCATCATAATCCGAACAAATCTTATTTTTAGATTGGAGAATCAACCATGTCAGTTAAATTGATTAATCAAGAAGGGAAGCTAGTGCTGCCGATGCCTGGTAATATTGACCCCAAATACGAGCAGTACAGCGTGTTTCAGACCAAGGAGGGGGTTATTCTGTGTATTCCGTTTGAGGAATTAATAACGAAGCCTTAAGCTATTTAAACAAAAATACCCGCACTTACAGAGCGAGTATTTCTTTTTTCCGTTAGATTTATTTTATTTAGCTGTGGCTAATTGGTATAACTGCTGCAGTGAGCTAACTTTATAGTTATTCTTTTCCCCAAGGTTAATTTTATGTCCTTCTCCGATATACCTTAAAGTAAGTTCCTTTCCAGTATCGCCAATAGTTACATTACCGTCTTTGTCAAATAATGCCTTATCTCCGATTCCGACACTATTGGTATCTGCTTTAACAGATATGGTTACCTTATAAACCCAAACATTTTTTGTCTTATATTTGGAGTTAAAAATTGATCCATCAGCTGATACATCACCATCTAAATCATTTGCTCCCATATGAGTTCCACCAAATGTCCACGGAAATTTATCATCTTGAGCTGCATAATAAATAGTCGTTAGCCCTTGATCCTCAAGTGCTTTCTCAAACTGCTTAACCGAAATACTATCACCCAAATAACCGTTAATATTTGTATCAGCAGCCAGTGCTTTACTAAAGTTTACATCTGTATCACGCTTGCCATTTACATTTTCAAAGTAATCAACTGGAACATCAGCCGTACCTATAATTTGGTTTGCATGATCAAAAAAACTAAATTTTGAAGCCAAGGCTTTAGCTGGCAATTTTGCCACAACCAACTTAACATCCTTACCATAGTCAGCCGCCTTCAACGCAGCGGTATTGGCCGCCAACTGATCGTTGGAAAGCCCGTCGCTGGTATACCCTTTAATTCCAGCCTTCGTCAGCAATGCGGCGTAGGCCTTTTTAAGAGTTGCGCTATCGCTTGAAGTTGGATCACTGACGCTGACAGCTTTAATCGTATCCAAAGCAGTCTTATCCGAACTGCCCTTCGTCAATTTAACGGATCCAACAGCTTGGCCAGTCCCATCGACAAATGACAACTGAACTTCATTGTCTTTAATTGGATTGACGGCAACAGTCTTAATGGAAACTTGGTTGCCAAATGTGGTTTGCGCAATCAATGATTGTTGATCGGCGGTCAGCGTGTTGTTGGCACTCAGCTGATAGCTGGTTCCTTTCAAGGCATCCACTAATTTAGTCTGAATAGGGATGCATCGGTTGCCGCCAACTTCCATGTAGAACCATCCAACGTACCAAGGGTTTGGCCGTTTACAGCCTTATTGTTTGTATAGTCAACGTAATTGATGACATTGCCACTTGGGTCGGTGAGGACAATTCGAACAGCCTTGTTAATCGTCGGCTTGACGACCGAAATCGTGACGCTTGCGCCAAAGGTTCCTTGGGCAATCGCTGCCATTTGGCCTTGGGTTAACGTAAATCCAGTGTAGCCTAATCGATTCAATGCAGTCGCAATCTGAGATTGGATCGCACTTGAATCAGTTGAGGCAAGCTGCCAGACGCCATTGGTGTTCGTCCCTAAAGTGGCCCCTTTAGTCGCACCAGACTTGGTATAGTCAACTGAAGTCAATGATGCACCCGTAGCTGAATCCACCAAATTAATGCGAACTGCGTTGTCAGCGATCGGAGAGTTATTATTTGTGGCGGATTTCAAACCTGAATACAAAATCCAGCCGTCAGCGCCAGAGTTTCCGTTGTTAATTGCGTAAATATGAACCCACTGATCACCCTCACGAGTTCTGGTTCCAGCACGATCAATCTTGTAATTAACGTTTGCGTACGACCTTGAATCAGTTACCTGACGACCAACTTTGTATTGGGTCCAAGCTGGTTGCTTATAAGTAACCGTTTGGTTGTCGTTTGCGGTGCCCAGGTTTGCAAACTGGAACGTCCCATTTGCCATATCATTGGTGAGCGTTCCCTGTTTGAAAGTTTGATATGTTTTCAAACCCCCAGCAAATTTGGAACGGCTCTTGCCACCATAAATCCAACCACGATATTTGCCGTCAAAAGTAACCACTTTGTAATAGACCTTACCCTGATTGGTTCTTGCAACGCGGTATGCCCGAACGTTTTGGCTGGATTTGTTGGACCGTGCGAGATCCTTCAACGTCACAGTTGTTGTCTTCTTTTTAGCTGATTTAAGTGAGGAAGCCTTATTAAACAACGCGGCTTTACCAGTAAAGGTCACGTTTCTTGATGAGGCATCAGTTCTTAACTTGACGTTTGATGTCACTTTAACTCGAGATTTTGCCGAAACAGTTGTGGACTGCGATATCCCAACTGCCGCGAAGAATCCCAGGGCAGCCATAGAAATAACTGCCGATTCCTTAATATGAATTTTCATGTCCATTTCCCCTTTTATGAATTTAACTACACTCCAATTGTATCTTATTGAGCAATTTATTAACATTACATCTATATTAAGTATTACACTTATGTTAAATAAGTGAGTGTGTATCTATAAAAAAATCTCCATTCATCAGCTCAATGCCAACGAATGGAGATTTAGTTTAAAATTATTTAGTTGCTTCACTCAATACTTTACTGGTTGCTTTCTGATTTAAGGTAATGCTACCAGTCTTCTTTGAACCTTTGTGGTAATAGGTAACAGAAATCTTATCGCCAATCTGGTGTTTATATAAGATATCTCGTAATTGACTTTGTTGGGTGATCTTAGTGCCATCCAACTCGGTAATCACATCATATTTGGCCAGTCCTGCTCGCTTAGCAGGTGAATTGGCATTAACCTTCAGTACGACTGCCCCTTGGGTCACACTCTTAGGCAGCTTCAAAATAGAGCGTTGCTGTTCCTCAGAGATGTTTGACAAATCAGTATACCCAATCCCAAGCGCTGGTCGAATAACCTGACCGTTTTTAATCAGTTGGTTGATGATCATCACAACTTCGTTACTTGGGATCGCAAAGCCCATCCCTTCAACACTGGTTCCTTGTTGATCAGAAGCGAGCTTCATGGAATTAATTCCAATTACTTGACCGGCAAAGTTGATCAGTGGTCCGCCTGAATTACCAGGGTTAATGGCAGCGTCAGTTTGAATAACCGTTGCGTTCCCAATTTGTTGACCCGATTCAGAGGTTTGCGGAACTTCCCGTTTCTTTGCGGAAACGATTCCTTGAGTAACCGAGGTTGCATATTGCGAACCAAGTGGCGACCCAATTGCAAGAACCGGTTCTGCAACCCTAATATTGTCGGAATCACCAAAGGTCGCAACTTTCGTAACCTTATCTGAGCTAATCTTGAGGACAGCAAGGTCACTCACTGCGTCCTTACCGACAACCTTAGCGGAAACCTTGGAACCGTCACTCAAGATAATTTCGAGGGCATTGGCACCGGAAACCACGTGGTTATTGGTTACGATATAAGCGGTGTTGCCACTCTTCTTATAGATCACACCTGAGCCTTCACTTGAGGCTTCAAGTTCACCGCTGCTCTTCTTTTTGCTTGAAGAGCCGCCCTGAATTTGTCCCAGGATGCCGGATAAGGTATCATCGCTTTCACTTTCTTTTTGCAAATTAATAACAGAAACAACCGTACTCTTAGTTGCGTTGAACGCTTTTTCTGCTTGGGTATTCAAGTTCACTTTAACGTTGCTGACCTTGGTACTGCCATTCTTATTAGTACCTGAGACCAACTCTGTTCCAGTTCCACTATTGCTATTGTTGAAATAAGTGACACCACCGTAAGTAATTCCGCCACCAAGTGCGCCGGCGATTACGGCAGTTGCAACAAATTTTCCAAAACCATTATTTTGTGCCAATTAGCGTGCCCCCTTATTATTTTATATTAACTATAATATACTTTTTTCATGACGAAAGTGTGTTCAAAAGTTTAGAAATATCTAAAGGATCTTTAAATAATCATTAAAGGTGATGCTTGTTCCGGCTCCGTGTCGTACAACTTAAAGTCTTGACCGACGCCCATATCATGATCGGCCAAAATTGACGCAACTGTCAGATGACAGAGTGACTTCATATTGTTGTGTTGACTGCGGTGACCTAAGAAAACCTTCTTGGTCCGATGGCCAATCACGTCCAGCATGGTATTGGCACCGTCTTCGTTGGACAAATGCCCTTGATCACCAAGAATCCGTTGTTTTAATGGCCATGAATACTCACCGTTTTCCAGCATCTCAATATCGTGGTTACATTCCAACAAATATCCGTCAGCGTCCTTAATGACGCCTTCCATACGATCGGAAACAAACCCGGTATCAGTCAGGACCACAAACGATTTATTCCGATGATGAAATACATAGAATTGGGGCTCGGCAGCATCATGAGAAACCGAAAAGCTTTCGATATCAATATCGCCAAAGTCCATCACGGTATCCGGCGGAAAAATATTTTTCTGATCATCTGAAACCTTACCAATCTTCGAATTCATGGCATTCCAGGTTCCTTCATTCGCGTAAACGCTCAGGCCATATTTTCTGGCCAGGACGCCCACACTTTGTCGGTGATCGGAATGTTCATGGGTCACCAGGAGTGTGTCAACGTCACTTAAATCCCGGCCAATCGAACTCATAAGCCCAGCGATCTTTTTACCGCTCAATCCGGCGTCCAGCAGGATCTTGTGCTGCGGCGTTTCAATATACGTCACATTACCAGTGCTGCCACTGGCAAGGACACTAATTTGCATTTCATCATTATCCATAAAGGTTCTTCTTCCCAACTTT
>NZ_JAXGWW010000042.1:0-14152 GCF_040773105.1 Lentilactobacillus sp. | reverse complement strand
CAAAAACAGCTTTTTAAAAACACAACGCAACATTTCTACATATAACAGTCAAAAGCAAGTCAAGCTGACGATTCCCAAGGGAACGGTCGTCCAAGTTGCCGGCATCAAGCACGCCCATGGTAATAAATACGTTGATCTCCATCTCGGCCGATTGAGCTACAGCCTGCGCAAGCCGCTTCTTTCAACGAAGAAACCAACCGCTTATTCATATTGGATTCGCGCCAAGGGCTACAATTTTAAACAGGTTCATAAACCAGCTTACCTCGGTTATTTCGCTGCTCAATCGGACGGTAAACAATCACAGGGCAAAACCAGAACGGAAACCGGAAATCTGTGGAAAGGCACCCGCCTGCCAGTGGATTACACCACAGCCACCGCACCAAGGCTTCAAGTGACGACAAACGGTTACTTGGAATACTACAGCAATTCCCCATTTGTCTACAAAGTGTCACCCAAGCCCACGGCGAGCCTCAAAGTTCAAAGTACCAGCCAACCACTGGCCAGCGGCAAGACCATCTTGACGTTCAAATCACGCATCAAGCAACTGCCATTTACCAAAAAATCCCGGGGCAACTATCAACTCACCATCACCAATGCGGAAGTCGGAACCGTGACGGTTGTTCCCAACTCAACCAACGTCAAAAAAATCCTGACAAATTGGATTTTTAAGGTTGGTAAACAAGAATGGTACGAAAATAACAGCGTGACAACATTTAAATAAGGGGGACCAGCACATGACTTCAAAATTAAAATTTTGCCTGAGCTTTGTGGTTGCCGCGGTTTCGTTAATCGGCTTTGCTTCTCCCACACATGCCAGCAGCTACTTGTCCAATTTTTCCAAAAATCAATACCTCAGCACCAAGCAGACGATCAACACCACGCTCAGTGGTCATAAAAGCGTTAAAATTACGATTCCAAAGGGAACGGTTTTTAAGTCCGGCAGCTTAGGCAAGACCAGCAAATCCCACACACCATACATTTCTGTTGACGTCAATGAGCTGAGTTGGCCGGTTCGAAAAGCCGTTATTAAGTCGACATATAACGTCACCACTACCAGCGCCATTTCAGCAAGTAAGGCCAAATTCAAGAAGGTTCACGCGCCAACCTATCAAACCTACTACAAGCAGCCCTATACCGGCGAAATCGGCGGACTTGTCTGGCAAGGGGACAAAGCCTTCCCACTCAAGCAACAGTTCAAAATTGAAAACTGTTTTCGCGTAACCGATGATGGCTACCTGGAATATTTTACCGGCTATGATTACTGGGTCCACAAAATGCCCCAACCGCGCTCCTATGCGAAAGTGCAGAAGTTTGTCCAGAAGGGCAAGGCTTCTTACCTCTACACCAAGACAAAGGTCAGCGGACTAACAATGGCCCACGTTCACAAAAAGGGGAATAATCGCTACCGTCTAAAAGTTAGAAAGACGACTCAACACTTGGCCACGATTAATCCTGGTCAAAACAAGAATTACGATGACAGCGTGCGAATTTCGATTCGCTACTACGTTGGCGGCAAGAAATTCTACGTTCCCAGCCAGACGATTTATCCATAATATAGCTACCCAATCATAATCGAGGATGTTTAGAATCGAAATGGGGTAATACGATGAATTTAGTCAGCTTGAAATATCCACCAATCAAAAAATATTGGTTACTCCTCCTAGGTGTCGTGACGATCATCTCCCTCACCGCCTGTGCGCCTAAAACAAGTTCCAAAAGGGATTCGCTAACAGTGTACGATAGTGGAAACTCCAAGATTTTATATACGACTAACAAGAATAAAATCTCACTCGTCAGCAATTTGACCAGCAAAAGCGATACAAATGCGGCCAAGATCGTGATGCCACAAAAGCCGGAAGTCAAATACCGCTATGTCCTCCATCAAAAAGCACACGACGTAAACATCAACTTGTACGTATACAGCAACACGCGCAACATCAAGATGACCAATATTCCAATTCTGAAAACTGTTTATTATCGCCTATCTCCTGGTGATTATCAGAAAATGAGTTCGCCGGAGAGTTATTTGAAATAAACAAAAGTATCATCACTCCTCAAAAGCACCGCAACTCAAATCAGTTGCGGTGCTTTTGTCGTTAAATGGCTTTTGTATCCAACTCTACCGGACAATGATCCGACCCGAATATATCGGTCAAAATCTTTGAGTCAGTAATTTTGTCCGCCAATCTCTCACTGGTCACAAAGTAATCAATCCGCCACCCTGCGTTGCGATCGCGGGAATGGAATCGATAGCTCCACCAAGAGTAAATATCGGTTTGATCCGGATAAAAGTGCCGGAAAGTGTCCATGAATCCTGCTTGTAAGAACTTCGTGAACGACTGACGTTCTTCGTCAGTAAAGCCAGCGTTATGGTGATTGGACTGCGGGTTCTTCAAATCAATTTCCTTGTGGGCCACGTTCAGATCCCCGCACAAAATGACCGGCTTGTCTGCGTCTAATTTGCTCAAATAGGCTTGAAAAGCGGTGTCCCATCCCATTCGAAAGTCCAGTCGTTTCAAGCCCGCGCCAGAGTTGGGGACGTAACTGGTTACTAAATAAAAATCAGGATATTCAAGTGTAATCGCCCGTCCCTCATGGTCGAATTCTTCGCTTTGAATGCCATACATGACGTTCAAAGGCTCGTGCTTAGTGAAAATTGCGGTCCCAGAATATCCCTTCCGCTCTGCGTAACTGAAGTATTGATGATAGCCCGGCAATTCAAGTTCCAGCTGGCCTTCCTGCATTTTAGTCTCTTGAATACAGAAAGAATCAGCATCTAATTGATTAAACGTCTCAGCAAAATCATGCTTCACAACTGCCCGGAGTCCATTAACGTTCCAGGAAATGAATTTCATGTGATCCCGTCCTTTTTGGTTTGTTGGGTTAATTATAACGTAAAACGGTTTGTCCGATATATCCGAAGACCTTCAAGAAAGGCACCCACATCACCGTTAAGCGCTTTGTCAAGCATAACTTAACCACCCGTTACCAATTAAGCAATGGCACGTACATCACTGCCAATAAGAAATTGGTCATTCAAGGAAACTACTAATTTACAAGTTTAAAACAAGTCCCGGCCACTCGCCGGGGCTTATTTTTTTGCAGACAATCTTTGTTTTCACCCAAGATAAGGGTTAAAATACATTTACAACCCCGAAAAGAGGATATTCGAAATGAAAACAGCCGTAATTACCGACAGTGCCAGTTATCTTGATCCTGAAGTCGCTGCTAAATATAACATTACCGTTTTACCGATTACCGTCATCTTTGGCAACGAACAATTCCGTGACGGCGTTGATATTACCTCACAGGAATTCTTGAAAAAATTAGCCGAGAATGAAAAACTGCCAACCACCGCCCAAGTCACGATGGGCCAGATGCAGGAAGCCTTTGATCAGTTAAGTGCCAAGGGTTACGATGAAGCCATTTGTGTCAATTTGTCATCCGGGATTACGACCTTCTATGAAAACCTGGTCGCTTACTCCCGTAATGTCACCAATATCAAGGTCTACCCGTTCGATTCAAAAATCGCCAGTGCCGGTGAAGCCGATCTTTGCTTATTAGCCGGTCAAATGGCGCTGAATGGTGCCAACGCCGACACGATCATCCCCAAGCTCGAGCAACTCAGAGACACCATTAACGTTTCGTTAGTCGTTGACAGCTTGGATCATCTAAAACGAACCGGCCGGATTTCCAATACTTCCGCATTTTTCGGCAACATGTTAAAGATTAAGCCAATCCTGACATTTGATGAGGAAGGCAAGATCGTTCCTGAAGCCAAGGAGCGCACAATGAAACAGGCGCTTCAACACATCGTCGACGAGATCGCCAAAGCTGATTTTGATTTACCAATGCGCATCTCCGTCGTTGACGCCAATAACCCAGTTCTCAGCAAATCGTGGGTCGAAGCGTTTCATGAACACTTCCCAGAAGCCAAGATTAGCACCTACCCAATCAGCCCAGCGATTACCGTTCATACCGGTGAAAAAGCAATGGGCGTGGTCTGGGACATCGATTGGGAAACTTTAAGCAAGTAACTTGAAACAAAGTGAGTGAATTGCCACTCGCTTTTTTATTGCCGTGAAATTAGTGTGATCGACTGTTTCCACAGTTTTCGAAAATAAGCACCACCACGCATTATCAGATCCAATTTTCTGCAATTATTGACATCAACTAATCAGAAAGAGATGACACCATGAAAAACACCGAAAAAATCAGCACCCAAACGCTTCTTGCCTTGTTAGCAGCCGCCCTGCTATCCTTCACCGGGATTTTGACCGAAACCTCAATGAACGTGACCTTTCCCGAACTGACCAAAGTGTTCAACGTCACTTTGGACACCGTCCAGTGGATCACGACCGGCTACCTGTTAATGGTGACCATTATCATGGCAACCACTGCCTACTTACTTAAGAAATTCAAATCACAAACTATTAATCTACTGGCGGCGATTGCCTTTGTGGTCGGCGACGTCATGTGCGCGACAGCACCCACTTTTACGATTTTAATGAGTGGACGCTTGATTCAAGCGATTGCCACTGGGCTGTCAACGCCACTGATGTTCCACATTATCTTTAATAAAATTCCGGCTGGGCGAATTGGTTCCATGACCGGATTAGCTGGGATGGTCATCTCCTTGGCACCAGCCCTTGGACCGACCTATGGTGGCACAATTTCGTCGACAATGTCTTGGCGGATGATCTTCTGGTTAATCCTGCCGATTATTGTGATCAGCTGGTACTTAGGCTCCCGCTACATACGTATTGATCCGGTTGGAACCGGTGGCTTTGACGTTATCAGTCTGATCTTCTTAGCAGCCACCCTGTTCTCCTTCGTCTTCGGCGTCAGCAAGGCCGGCAAATATTCACTACTGAGTGGCCAAGTTGTGATCCCATTTATCATCGGCCTTATCAGTCTGGCTGTCTTCATCTACTCTGACACCCACGGCAAAACACAGCTGTTGGATATCCGGATTTTGAAATGGCTGTCGACTTCGCTGTCGGCATTCACCTATTTCGCCCTTCAATTCGTCAACATTGGCGTGTCATTTCTGATCCCCGTCTATTGCCAATATGTTTTGCACAGCTCACCCTTCATCGCAGGCTTAGTGCTGCTGCCAGGATCGCTGGTCGGTGCAGCTATTTCCCCATATGCCGGCCACCTCGCCGACAGCAAGGGGTACGCATTTCCGATCATTCTGGGCCTTAGCTCGATGACCTTGGGCGGCTTTTTATTCTTCGGCATCCAAGCCGTCTTGACCGCCTGGATCGTCCTATTGATTTACACATTCCTCCGCTTTGGTTTCAACATGGGCTTTTCAAACACCATTTCCAACGCGATGTTAAACGTGCCGCGGAAGTACACGGCGGACGTTAACTCACTATTCAGCATGCTGCAACAATTTGCCGGATCCATTGGCGTTGGGATCATGGCTGCAGTGATGGCCATCAGCCAAAATAACGGGACTGGCAGTCTGGCCGCCCGTTCATTTGTGGGTGGTCGCTACGACTTTTTGCTGGCAACGTTACTGAGTGCGACAGCGTTGATTGCGGCGATTATGAACTTCAGGCTGCAGAAACGCACGAAACTCAATATCGAAGAATCGGATTAGATTTAACTTATTTAAGCGTCCCTGCAGCCAATTTGCGGAGGCGCTTTTTGTTACTTTGAGTTCCAAAATCGATGTCTCAATGCGGAGTTTCATTATGGGACATTTCAAGTCGCTTTGATTGAAATTCCCCCAAAATCCGGCTACACTGTCTTTGATTATCACAAAAGATTGTGCACAAGGTAATCATCACGCTGACTGTCACCCAGGATTATAAGGGGGATTTAACTTATGGTAAAGATTGGAATCAACGGTTTTGGTAGAATTGGTCGCTTAATTTTACGTCGCATTTTAGAAATTAACGACCCTGATTTAGAAGTAGTTGCCATTAATGATTTGACCAGTCCTTCAATGCTGGCTTATCTATTCAAATACGACTCAACTCACGGCACGCTGCCTTACGAAATTTCATCAACTGATGATTCATTAGTAGTAGACGGCAAAAATTACCGTGTTTATGCAGAAAAAGATGCAAGTAACATCCCATGGGTTAAAGAAAACGGTGTCGATTTAGTCCTCGAATGTACCGGCTTTTACACCTCAAAGGAAAAGTCCCAAGCCCATTTGGACGCCGGCGTTAAGAAAGTCTTGATCTCGGCTCCAGCTGGTCCGATGAAGACCATTGTGTTTAACGTTAACGACGACACCTTGGATTCAGACGACCAAATCATTTCCGCTGGCTCCTGCACGACCAATGCACTGGCCCCAATGGCTTACTTCCTGAACAAGGAATTTGGCCTCGAAGTTGGGACAATGACTGCCATTCACGCATTTACCAGCTCACAAATGATTCTTGACGGCCCTAAAGGTAAGAAATTCCGTCCAAACCGAACTGCCTCTGCCAACACCATTCCTCATTCAACTGGTGCTGCCAAAGCAATCGGCTTGGTTATTCCAGAACTTGAAGGTCACCTTCAAGGCCACGCACAACGGGTGGCTGTTGTTGACGGATCTGTTTGTGAATTGGTTTCCGTCCTTAAGACAAAGGTAACCGCCGATCAGGTTAATGACGCCATCAAGCCGCATACCAAAGACAACCCGGCATTTGGCTGGAATGAAGATGAAATTGTGTCTTCAGATATCATCGGCGATACTCACGGGGCAGTCTATGACCCAACCCTTACCGAAGTAACTTCAAATGGTGACTTCCAAGTTGTTAAGACCGCAACCTGGTTCGATAACGAATATGGTTTTGTTTCCAACATGGTTCGTACAGCTAAGAAGTTTGCAGAAGTTTCCGGCTTAAACTAAATTAACATCAAAAAAATTGTCATCATGATCGGATTCGATCAATGATGACAATTTTTTTGACGCTTATTTTTTAGATTCATCCGCTCGCGTTAAACTCACCGTCAAGAAATTATCTTTATTAGTGTCGTAGCAAGCCAGGATGCCGTTGACCACGTCACCTGTTTTGATATGCATGACGGTTGAACGGTTATATGTGTTAATCCAATTACCAAGGGCTTCCATCCCGAACTCAAAACCCTCGAACACCCGCATGTACTCTAACGATTGAGGCTTTGGCGTCTCAATCGTAATTTTTTGAACACGCTGGTCTTCAATTTCCATCGTCAACTTGATTACATCTGTGTTGAATAAGACTTGCGAGCCATCTTCAACGCTTCTAGGTAACTTATAATCGGGAAGTTGAATGTTTTCGTTGTATACCCGTGAAACGTACTCGTAGGTCCCCAAGTCCTTCGTGCCTAACTCCTGTACCAAATATATTTCCCCCTACAATGCAATGAGTGACTTAACTGTTCTTACTATGATTATATATTGGTTCAGAATTTTGTGTATTGAATTAGCTTAAAAAAGTTCTTTAAATTTGACAAATTGAAAAATATTCAAAATTAAGTCCCGCTGAAAACGTATTTAGTCATCGATTTTTCGCTACATCATTTTTAGAATCACGCTTCACGTCAACCTGACTCGCCTCAATAAAATAGCCCTCTTCGAGTTTCCTCGAAGAAGGCGTCAAATGGTAACTAATCATACATATCGCTTAATTTTTTCTGTACGTCAGGATGGTTAATGAACTCATCGTAAGTTGTATCGGCCTTGTCGATAATGCCGTTGTTCGATACTTCGATGATGTGGTTGGCAATCGTCTGGATGAACTCATGATCATGGGAAGTGAAGATAATCGATCCGGGGAAGCCAACCAAAGCTTCGTTCAAAGCCGTGATCGATTCCAAATCTAGATGATTGGTTGGATCATCCAACAGTAAGGTATTTCCCTTCTGCAGCATCATCTTTGAGAGGACACACCGAACTTTTTCGCCCCCGGATAGCACTTTGACTTCTTTATTGACGTCATCGCCAGAGAATAACATTCTGCCAAGAAAACCGCGGAGAAAGGCATCGTCGTCACTGCCCTTTTCGGCAAATTGTCTCAGCCAATCGATAATCCGTAGATCGTTGTTGTTAAATTCCGAGGCAAAATCCTTCATCAATGAGGACATCTCTACTGTTTGTCCCCACTTAATTTCACCGGAATCCGGTTCCAAGACACCGGCTAAAATCTGCATTAAAGTGGTCGTTGCCAAGTCATTTCGACTGACCAAAGCGGTCTTGTCACCAGGACGCAACGTAAAAGTAACGTTATCTAAAATTTTAACACCATCAATTGATTTTGATAGGTTGTCAACGCGCAATAAGTCGTTTCCCAGCGGCCGGTTTTCTTCAAACTTGATAAACGGATACTTCCGTGAAGAAGGCTTAATGTCATCCAGTGAAATTTTTTCCAACTGCTTCTTTCGAGAGGTCGCCTGTTTTGATTTGGACGCATTTGCACTAAATCGGGCAACGAATGCTTGGAGTTCCTTGATTTTGTCTTCCTTCTTAGCGTTGGAATCAGCCCGCATCTTAGCAGCCAATTGACTGGATTGCAGCCAAAAGTCGTAGTTTCCAACGTACATCCGGATCTCACCAAAGTCGACGTCACACATCATCGTACAAGTCTGGTTCAAGAAATGGCGGTCATGAGACACGATAATCGTAATCTTTGGATAGTCGGCTAAGAAGTTTTCCAGCCATTCAATCGAATAAACATCCAGTCCGTTAGTCGGCTCATCTAAAAGTAAGATGTCGGGTTCACCAAATAAGGCCCGTGCCAACAGGACTTTAACTTTCTGGCCTTCCGTTAATTCACTCATCAACTGTTGGTGCAGTTCTTCTGGGATTTCCAGCGACTGCAACAACTGTGAAGCGTCTGCTTCGGCGTTCCAGCCGTCCATTTCAGCAAATTCGGCCTCCAAGTTGGCGGCCTTAATCCCATCTTCATCGGAAAAGTCAGCCTTGGCGTAAAGGGCATCCTTTTCTTCCATGACGTCAGCCAAGTGCTTGTAGCCCTGGATGACGGTCTGCATAACCGTCTGCTCTTCGAAGCCATAATGGTCCTGACTTAGGCTGGAAATTCGTTCATTCTTATCAACGTGAATTTCGCCAGTCGTTGGTGCCAAGTCCCCTCGTAATAATTTAAGGAAAGTTGACTTGCCGGCACCGTTTGCGCCAATAACGCCATAACAGTTACCTGGCGTGAACTTTAAATTCACGTCTTCATAAAGTTTTTTACCTGAGAGTTGAAGTCCCATGTTTTGAATTGTAATCATTAATCAATACCTCATATGATAGAGTGTGACGGGCAGTATGAGTTGCCTCGAAACACGTTTCAGCTATATAACGTCAAAATCAAAAACAATGGTCAGGGCAACAATCGTCCTGACCAATACACGTCCTACAAATATATCATATTAACCAACGATAAACAACTAGACCTCGCCGAGATTGTTGAAGTATTCAACTTGGATATCGTCATCGGTAATAATCAGCTTGGTAACACTTCCGTTTTGCGTTGCAACGCCAAGGTCTAACTTTGGTGCGTAACGGTCAACGATGGAACGAATGGTCATTCCGTGTGACACAATTAAGATATCTTCACCATCGTGGGTATTCTCGCGAATCTTATCGAAGCCATGATCCAACCGTTCCCAAAACATGGCGTTATTTTCGGCATTGTTGTACAAATCGGCACGATGAATTAAGTCTCGCGCCCGCTCCAAACCAAAGTTGGTCAACACTTCTTTTTCGGTTGTTTCTTGAACTTGAGCGCCGACAAACTGCCACATTTGGTTTAAGTCGTTACCCTCAAAATAACCGTGAAACTGTTCTCGTAATTCGGGATATTGATAACTTACAATGTTCATGTTATGCGGATTAGCCCGTAAAATCAGCTTTCCGGTGTCAATTGCCCGACCAGAGTCACTTGTAAACGACGCCGCAAAATTAATCTTGGAAAGTCGTTTACCGGCACTCTTAGCATCTTGAATCCCCTTTTCAGTTAACGGGGAATCAATCCATCCCTGAACTTTGTTATACATATTCAAGTATGTTTGCCCATGTCGAACCAAGTAAGCCGTAACCTTTGTCACAAAATCATCCCATTTCTCAAAAATTTGTTTTACATACCTTTAGTATAGCTGATCGGGTATGATTTGACATTAAAAGTCTCTTTGATTATAAGATGCGTCCATTACACCCAAGTAGCTTTTACAAATCATTTCTTGTTATACTTATGTTAGGAGCTGAACTTTAGACATAAAGCGAGGTATATATGGACTACTTATTAAACTTTTCACCCTGGCAGCAGGCCCTATTCGCGACTCTTTTCACTTGGGGCGTCACTGCCCTGGGATCCGCACTGGTATTTGCCTTCAAAACCATCCGCAGCCATGCACTGGCTTTGATGTACGGGTTCGCTGCCGGCGTGATGATTGCCGCGTCGTTTTGGTCACTGCTGGATCCGGCGATTAATTTGGCTGAACAACAGGACCGCATCCCTTGGCTGGTCGTGGGTATCGGCTTCGTGGGTGGCGGCTTTTTCCTATATCTGGCCGACAAAATTATTCCCAGTATTTATTTGAAACATGCAAAAACCGAGGGCGGTTCCCGAGCAGCCGTCAAACGGGCGATCCTGTTGGTCTTCTCGATTACATTGCACAATATTCCTGAAGGATTGGCGGTCGGTGTTGCGTTTGGGGCCATCGGAGCCGCACCAAATGGTGAACAGGCGGCAATGCTACTGGCGGCCACCACGGTTGCGATCGGCATTGGCCTGCAAAACTTTCCAGAAGGGGCAGCCGTCTCGATCCCCTTGCGTCAAGGTGGCATGAGTCGATTTCGGTCATTTATGTACGGCCAGGCGAGTGGTGCCGTTGAGCCAATTGCCGGTGTTTTAGGCGCACTGTTGGTCGCTTCGGTTAACTCTCTGTTACCCTATGCGCTCTCATTTGCGGCCGGTGCGATGATCTACGTTGCATGTAAGGAACTCATCCCGGAAGCCCACGCCCGAACCAAGGAAGAGTCTCACTGGGCAATCTTTGGGATTATGGCAGGGTTCACGTTGATGATGGTGCTGGATGTGGCACTGGGTTAAAATGATCATAAGAAAAGTAGGATGCCAGATTTGCTTCCAATGAGGCTTATCTTGATTTATTCCATATAGTTATCGCACCAGCTGTAACTGCCAGATGATCAGCATGACAAACATAGGAAACAGTACCGTCGAAAATTGGGTAATTACTTATTAGTCCTATTAAAGTAATCTAAAATTTTCTTATTAATTCGGCTTCCTGGTCGAAATAGTCAAATCAGCCCAAACGTGAATGCAAGGCCAAGGCACTACTCCAATAATGAAAGAATAGTGTTTACAGAAACACTAAAAAAACAGTACAAGAAAAATATCAAATGACCAACAACTGCCACGATCAGCAGTTGCTTTATAAGTGCTAAACTGTTTGAAAATGTGATTTGTGGATTCCCTGAATTTCAATAGGATTAATTCTCCTCGCGTATGAATTTGTTTCCAGTTTCCAATCATTATTCAAGTGGAACATTTTAGATTTTATATATCAATTCAGGCGTTTGGTTGATCAGGGTCAAGCCATCAATCTAATCCAACTTAGAAATATCGACAAGTTGCTGTTGCCATATGGAAAACCAATATGTTATGAATCTTAAATAGAACCACATGCCTCATTTCAAGACGGTTTTACCATGCTTGTCTTGGATTGTGTATATGTTTGTATCCATAGCTTTACTTAGCCCTAAGATCATGCCGTCAAGCCATGGTGCAGATGCCCAGAATAATCGTTTTGAATATCCTCGTTACGTTCTTCACTTTCGTGCTCTTCTTTAGATTTCCATTCTTATTACATAACATCAAACGAACATGTTGCCACAAAATATTGAATTGAGGTTAAATTGTAGGACATAGCAATTGAATGTTAGGTATCAGCAACGATCGATTCGGAATTAGTGAATCCGATGTCGCTTAGAGCATAAGGATGCTATGCCAAATGATCATACGTTGGTATCGCAATGTGGAAAATTAGAATGGAATGAACTTCAAACAATGAAATATGGCTTATCCCCACCCCACTGAATGAATCTTTCATAGGAATTGTATAAATATTTGCCTTCAAGGCAGAACTTGCCTCATTGCTATGAACCGGCTTTGTCTGTAGTGCCGTTCTTGGGTGACCAAGTAGTGCAATTGTCATTCCAACTGTATTTTTAGACGAAATGGAGAGCAGAAGTATGCACGTAAACATGACTGCGAGAGCGCTAATGAAACCTCTCCTGAGATTATATATAATAAATGTTTTTTTTGAACTTTTCATAATTAAATCCCCATTCTTAATACTTTAAACCTACCAAATTCGGTCATAGCACTCTGAAAAATTATTGCAACAGCCTTCCTCGATGCATAACGACATGTTGAATTTAAACAAATAATTTCTTTCCATAATATGCAATTTATCAGTGAATTCCAAAAAAATAAATAAAAAAACTTAGTTGATGAAAATGATAGAATTTCATCGACCAAGTCTTATTTTGTTACATATTAATGATGTGGATACTGATGCCCAATCTCATACACCATTTCAGGTTCTTGGCTGATCCGGGTATTTCGGTTCAACCCATCGACCAGTTTCATCTCATCCGCACTCAGCTCAAAGTCATAGATATCGGCGTTCTGCTTAATCCATTCTACCGACTTGAAAGCGAATCACCTCGTTAAAATTCTCTTTCGTTCAAGTAGGGAAGTATTAGGTAGCATCAAAAGTATCGATACGTAGCTGTAGCCGTATGGAATATCAAGAGAGTATGAACTTCAAACAGCACTACATGTTTCATTCCAAACCGGTTATATCCATATTTATCTTGAATTGTGTAGATATTTGCATCCATTGCCGTGCTTAGTCCGGGATCATGAATTGGATTACAATTAATAGCATAACTGGGATGCCCAGATAAAAATATTGTCATCCTAACCGTATTTTCCGGCGAAATAGATAAAAGAATCATAGAAGTTAAGACAGTCAGAACGATTATTGAAGTAATCATTTTTATTCTCTTTCTCAGTTGTTTAAAACTTAAACTCATCATTTAGATCCCCATTCTTATGACTCGATACTTACTAATCATAGCACTAGTTCTCGCCTTCACCAAAGGTTTAAACAATGCATTCCTATCGTGAGAGGTATAATAAACCATGTGCTTTGTTACTTTTGAAATTGTGACAGTGTGAAACCACGAGTTATGCTTCTCACTAGTTCGTCCAAAAAATTGAACAACATCTCCGACTCTCACATGAGCCATGACTCTTCTTAAAGAGTGTGTAACGAAGTGTGGGCGCTTCTTAACATGAGCAAAATAATGCCAAAATCCACCAACAGTCGTCCAACTTGTTGAATACGCCTTATGCTTTATTAGCTGGCCCTTTTTCCGATAAACACCAGCATACCATTTTTTAGGATTCCGGCACCGATATCCATGAACAATATGATAAGTTTCCTTGCCGCGTGAGGTCTTTTTATATCTCCCAATATGAGCAAGTTGAGAACTCCAATTGGTACAATCCCCGCCGCCTGCATAATGGAAATCTGGATACTGAGCGCTGTAATATTTGTAATAAGCTTTCATATACCCAACTTCACGGCGCTGCCCCTTATCAAGTCTTTGTCTTCTCTTCCAAGTCGTCTTATAAGGTCTTGCTTTTGTACGACTTTCGGGATTAAATCGGCCGGGTTGCGTTACCTTAGTCGATCTAACTAATTTAGTCTGATTATGTTCATTTGGCCTAGCTACCCCGCTTTTTGGGGATGTGGAAATATTTGGCTCAGATGACTGTCCTGATTTGTCATTCAATTGTTCAACCGGGCTCTGACTACCCTGCTTCGTTATATTTGTGGTGGAGCTGGTAGTTGTATTAGAAGGCTTGGAGGAAGGCAAATTAGGATTATTGATATTTGTGGCAACTGTTGCTGACGTGTTACCATTTTCACTGTTAGCACCAGCAGTTGCTCCACCAGTAAAAATTCCGCCGCTTCCATTGTTGTTGACGCCACCCCCACCGGTGTTTCCACCAGGAATGTAGCCCCCGCCGCCACTATTGTTATTATTGTTATCGTCATTACCGTTGTCATTGTCGTTGTTGTCATCATTGGTTTGATTCTGGCTGTTAGTGACATTGTT
>NZ_JAXGWW010000041.1:0-14190 GCF_040773105.1 Lentilactobacillus sp. | reverse complement strand
CAGTGTGGCTCTGGTAGATTATGGACTCGCTCATCGACTCACGGACATCCCCCAAACATTGGTTTCAAGAAAAATTCTTCAAGGGTATCACTGGCGAAAAGATGATCTCAAAGAATTTTTACCACAAGCCGATGAAACAGATTTTAAACGGATTACGGAAGCACACATCAATCTCCAAAATCGCGAGAACAGCTATCAGGTTGATGATCTCAAGCCAAATCAGTATTACGAATTGAATTTTCCGCTTCAACCAACGTTTTGGCACCTATTGAAGGGCCATCAAGTCGGCTTGGTGATCTACGCCAGCGACATGGTGTACACCGTCCATGGCAATCAGGATATCCAATACACTGTCGATCTGGATAACTCGGAGTTGGTGCTGCCGATATTGAATTCAAAAAATCAATAATCCTCCATTAACAAAAAACTCGATACCGAAATGGCATCGAGTTTTTGAATTTAGTTGATCACTTTAACAAAATGGGTGTTTGCGGTCACATACCCACCGGCAACGAGGTATCGTTTCGCCCCAAAGGTTGTGGTTGAATACTGATATGAGTAATCCCACTTCTTAACTTTGAGGATGGTTCCCTTTTTGATGTGTTTGAGCCGTTTACCAAAGTCCACGTTCTTGTAGAGGTAAATTGACTTCTTAACTTTGATCTTGGTTGGTTGTGTGTGTTTACCCGCCATCACCAACTTTCTGTTTCCAGTGATATAGTGGCCATTGGATAACAGATAACGTGTCGTCAGGTTGTGTTTAACAAATCCTTTCACTTTCAGTTGCGTTCCCTGCTTGAAATTCTTGATTTTTCCAGTCAAATTCTTATTAGTGTACTCATTGACACCGGTTGGATTGATAACCGTTAGTGTTTGGTGCTTGCTGTGGTAGTAGACCGGACGAACATAGGCATACTGAGCGGTAATATAGCCCTTCATGCCATCGGACTTGGCGTGGTGATTAACGTCTTTAACGACGTACCGTAACGCACCGTTCTTTGACTTGGCATAATCGGTTACCACAAACATCGGCCGATTAATCCGTGGCTTCTTGGCGTAACCTGCCAGTCGTTCACCCTTCTTAAAGTCAGCGTGTTGATAGAGATAGATCTTCTTTAAGGCATAGACTGCTTCACCTTTTTTAGCGATAGCTGCCGATTCTGTCGTCTCTTTAACCGCCGTTTCTGGCTGTGGTTGTGGTGTTGGACTTGGATCCGGTTTAGGGACCGGTTTCGGCGTCACTGGATTTACAGGTGGATTAACCGGTGTTGGTGGCGTAGGTGCCTGATCCTTTGTATAACGGTAATAGACGGTGTGTCCAACGTCGCCAAACGTTCCGGTTGCCTCTCCTTGAATGTCTTTAAATGTGTAACCATTAATACTTAGTTTATATTGACCATCAGTAACATCATATCGATCCCCCATTGCACCAGCTACCGTCCGTTGTGGGCCAATTTCGTGCGGCATATTGTTGGCATCCACGTACCGAATGGTTACCGGTTTAGCTTCATTTTTAGCCTGATCTCGTTTGTAACGATAATAAACTGTCTGGCCTGATTCACTAATTTGTCCGGTTGCCGGTCCTTGGATATCTTTAAATGTGTAGCCGTCGATATTGAGTTTGTATTGGGCTTCCGTCGCATTGTAAGGATCTCCGATTTTACCCGTGATGACTTTTTCAGGTCCGATTTCGTGTGGCATATTGTCGATGTCGACATATCTGATTGTGACAGATTTTGGCTGGGCTGGATTCTTAGTGTACTGCATGTAAACCGTCTGCGCGGTGTCTTCAAACGTTCCAGTCGCATTGCCAGAGATTCCCGCAAATGTGTATCCAGGAATTGCCAGCTTGTAGTCATCGTTCACATTATAGGTCTCGCCAAGCTTTCCAGTAATTATTTTTTGTGGCCCAATTTCGTGTGGCATATTATCTTTGTCAACGTATTTCACGGTCACTGGTTTGGCTTCGGTTGGTTTAACCTGATAGATATACGTCAGTGATTCGTCGACGAAATCAAATTTAGCTGGCACTGTTTGGCCGTCCTTCAACCCTTTTAACGTATAAACAACATCGTCTTTGGTGATTGTTTCAGGAATGGTTGGCAGCGCGAAATCAGTATTGGTGTTTCCAGTCACTGAAGTTGGCGCTTGCAGTTGATTGCCTGCCTCATCTTCGTAATTGATTGTGACCGTCGATGAATCTGAAGCAAATACGATGGTTCTGGTCTGCGGCTGTTCAGTATAAGTCCCTGCCTGACCAACTGAGTTTGCTTTGCCGTTGTTGGCTTTAAAGTCGGCATACCGGCCAGTGCCATCGAAAATTCCAATTCCTTTGAGCTTATCTTCGACAAACAACTTATTTAAGGTGTAATTGGTACTTGGGTTATTCAAGATATCGTAATTGGTGCCAACGTTTCCTGACATCGTACTTGTCGGGGCCAGCTGTAACTGATTGCCGTTTGGCTGCAACAGTTGGTAGTTCACAAAGACGTTGCCCGCTGTTTCGTTAAATTGATAAGGAACCATGATCCAGCCTTCAAAATCGGAGTTCGGATCTGTCCAGTGGCTCGACATGGATCCATACAGCTTTGTTTGATCAGGTAGGAAATTCGTCCATGTCAGGGTAATTGGATCGATGTTGCCGGCGTCTGACGTACTTGGGTATAAACTAGGATAATTTGACTTTTCTGCCTTCACATCAAATGGTTTAACTGGTAAATTAGCAGACTCCAAATCTTTAATAATAAACGATGGTGTCGTAAATGATGTCTCAGCTGCCGTCGTTTTATCCCCCCGCAAAGTGATTGGCTGAAGGAGAATATGCTGATGATTAAACCCAGAGGTCAGATTCAGTCCCTTATTACCTTTGTTTGTAGCCAACGGAGATAAATCCGCAATCTGATTATAAGTTAAGGAAATACTGCTTAACTTGGGTTTATTAGCCAGTGCCGAAATATCGTTGACCGAAAACATTTGAATCATCACTGTCTCTAATTCATTCAAATTCTTTAAAGCATTGATGTCCCATAAGTTGCCATTTTTAGCAGCCGTCCCATAGGTTACCGCACTTACAGCTATATTGGGATCCAAGTTGATCGATCCCAGTTTGGATGCGTATTGTAAACCTTCAAGCGACTGCATCGACATTAATGCCATATAATACTGCGAAGCTTTCGGGTTATCGTAAGTCCCAGCATTTTGCTTATCTTTATCGCTAGATAGTGACGTCAATGATTTCATATCGTTCTTGGTTAAATTGTAAAAGAAATCATCAGCAGTTTTGTACTTGTCGGAAAACGCCGTCTGCCAGATGAAATACTCAAAGCCAGGATCAGGCATCCACTCACTCACGTACAAATTGCCCGTCGTGGGATCAACTCCTTTGGCATCGTCTGGAATTGCTGCTGCGTAATCGGCGCCCTTCCAAGCCTTAGCGCCCAATTTATCTAAGCTATCATGAATATACGTGTACTGCAGCGCACTAACCTTACTGATATTAAATTCGTCCGTGCGTGGCACCATATCTTCAACATCTGCCGCCGAAACATGCAGCGCTCCCAAGCCAAAGAATACCGCGATGATTGCAATGGTCCCCGTTACCATTTGTCGTAACCGCTTACAATTCGTTGCAAGTCGCCCCGTCTTAGAATTGTCTATTCTGCTAAACATAGTCACCACTCCCTCATTTTTTGTGTTCACGTTCCCCCGTTACAGTGTAATAATAACATGCTGTGTCGATTATTAGTACTATTTTGGCTTATTTTATATAACATAATCATCATGTTAATCTAATCCCATATTTTAAGAACACAAGGTTTACAATTGCGTTCACGGTGGGATTGATGAGTGTTTTACACATTAAAAAGCTCTGAAGCATTTCAACTTCAGAGCCTTTTTTAAAAAATTTGAATCTGTCTACTAGTTTTCTGTGGCACGCTTGGCCTTTTGTTCAGCATCCTTAACGGCACTCTTCAAAGCACGACTCGATGTGGATGCACCAGTAACAGAGTCCACCTCATAGGTATTTAACTCTACCATCATCTTCGGTAATTGATCCATTGCCTTTTGACCAACGTCCTCACTCTCGTGTTCCTCCAGAACTTCAACTTTTTTCAGTTGATCGTCAGAATAAGTAATCCGGACAATAACACGGCCGCCAATTCCGGCCTCACTGACACCAAGATACTGGTCTTTGCCGGTTGAGTAGTGGCTTAAAACACTGGCAGATGCAAGATCATTACCACCTAAATTAACGTTCTCTTTGGCTGATTGATCTAACTTAGCTTCCAAGTCTTGCTTAACAGCTGCAGCATTTTCTCCAGCAATCTTGCCAAAAATTAAGCACTCAGCTAAATTACCCCCACCATTATATTGGTTTGCATTAATGCCACCAAACTCTCCGGCACTATATAAATGTGGAATTGGATTATTTTGCGCATCCAATACTCGAGCCTGTTCGTCACGCTTGGCACCCCCTTGCGTATTCAACATTGCTGTTGCCAGAGGAGTCGCATAATATGGGCCATCATCAAATGCGCGCATTGAATCACCACTACGTCCTAACGCCAAGTCTACGCCGTCATTGCTGAAACGATTAAAGCGGTGCATCGTTTGTTTCAAGGTTATTGGATTAGCCTTAATTTTCTCGGCTAACTCTTCAATCGTATTTGCCTTAACGGTAATATTAAAAAACTCAGAATAAGGTAACTCGCCATTCTCCTCAATCTGATGATATTGCGTTTCGTCAAATATCAGGTGAGGGTGAGAAAAGACTGTCGGATTTTTCCAGCTTCCGCCTTCAAAGGCATGTCCATGACGCCCACTTTCATCTTCTCTGACGTATCGACTGCCATCATCAGCTGCGACAAAAATACTGCCATGTGAAAGATCCGGCCATGGGCTCAAAATAAACTTCCCACGGTCTTCTTCAGGATTTTCAAATGTAAAGCCGGTATTAAAGCCAAATCCTTCAAATGACTTCATGTGCCACAATGAGGCTCCGACCTCCTGGGCCATACGGATACCATCACCTTTGTTATATAGTGTACCGATCACTTTTAGCTTGGGAACGCCAATAAAGTTTTGAATATATTCAGTGTTGTTTTCAAAACCACCCATGCTCATGACAACGCCATTACGAGCTTGAATATTGACTAATTGGCCATTTCGCTCAATTTGAACACCCATCACTGCACTTGTTTCCGGATCAGTAATTAAGTGCCTAGCAGGTGACCCTAGCCAAACATCAATTTGCTTTTCCCGCTTAATAACTTGCCCTCGCAATGTTTTCCATAGGGAGGCATCAAAGTAGCCATCATGAACAGTGGTTAAATCGATGGTGTCAGAGCCTTCAAACTCCGGATATTCTGGAGAAAGCCCATTTGCGAATGCTTCAAAATCCGGATCTCGATGTGCTTTATTATATGAAACAGGTTCCTTAATGTCTAAATACTTTTTAAAATATTCTGGAATCTCTGAAATTCCTTTAAGATAAGTATTCAAGACTTTTTCGTCAATATCGATTGGCCCAAATAGCTGTTTAAAGTATGCTTTAAGCTTATCAAAGTCACTTCCGGTCAGAACAACTTGACCTGCATAACGTGTATTTCCACCCTCGTGACCTTCCGGTGCAGCATCTGTCAGCAAAACTTTTGCACCATTATCCGCTGCAAACCGAGCTGCAGTCGCACCAGCAGCACCAAATCCAATCACAACAACATCATATGTGGAAGCCCATTTTATTTGATTATTCATTCAAAAATCTCTCCTTTAATTACAATTGTCGCCGATACATCTCCAATGGATAAAACTTAGCCTCACTCGATCTCTGATAAAGGAACGGATATTTTCCCCGGATTTATGCAGCAAAACTGAGTCCCAGATTGGCTACAGGGTGATTACTTGTACTGGCACAACACGGGATCTAAAATCTAACTTCAAAAATCAAAAGATGGCCCCATCCCTACAAAAAACGGGATTAAGCCATCTCAATAAATGATCAATTGAACTTTAACTTAATGGGGCTTCTTATAAACTGGGCGATCAAGTAAAGATATCATTTTATTAAACGAAGAATTTATATTTTTTATTCCGTAGTTGAACAAATACTGCGATCGCAACTCCAACAAGTGTCACAAATGCATCAATCCAAAATACTTGAAGCACACTTGCAGCAGTGGTGCTAATAATGAAACTAGAAATGAAGGGACCAACAAAATATGTCAGGGCAGCGGCAAAGCTATAATATCCGGTGACTTTCCCCTTCTTTTGAGGAAAGTATTGAGTGAGAACAGCTAATCCTAACTGCCAAACGCCACCAGCGGCAAAGAATCCGACTACCGCGCTGGTAACTCTAGCCATCATTGGACTTGGAAAAACGATCATGAGCACTAAAAACGCCAACGCAATCAATGGATATAAAATTACAAGAATGATCGGCTTGATCTTCGTAACCAAAATAGTCGTTACGAAAACTGAAATTAGTGAAAAAATAGCATACCATGACATCAATGATTTAGCTGCAACATCACTTAACCCTAAAACAGACGTTCCAAAGTTTGGAATATACTGTGTGTATACATAGAATGTAAACGATATTGTAAATCCAAGAGAAATCAGTCCAATACCGTCAACCTTCATCTTAGGCTTATTAGCTTTACCATCATTTTCCTGAGCAATAACTTTCTCTTCAGCCTTCTCAGCAGGAGACTCGGGAACTGTATCCTGTGGTGCAAACCGACTCATGATGATCATGACTAGGTCGATAACAACAACAACTGCCAAGATACCCAAGGTAACTGAAGCATTTGGAATAACAGCAACGATAAATGGCAGTACAAACTGTGCCAAAGACATCGCTGCTTTTACCAGAGAATTCATGCTTGCCGATTTTGCAGGGAATGCTTCAGATAATGCAGGATAAGCCGCTGCATCATCAAATGAATTAGCGAACCCTAAAAATAACGAGAATATTGCTGCCATTAACATGCTGGAACTAAACATCAATCCTGTTAGGAAAACTGCATTGGCAATCATCCCAACTATTAAAACAGGCTTTCGCCCAAATCTATCTGAAAAATCACCAGCAAATAAAATCGTAATAATTCGTCCAATTCCCATCATGGAAATGACGGTTGAGATTCCATGTAAATCTGTCGACCACATAGCTTGAAACCTGGAACTATACTGTGAAATAATGATTTGCGCCATACTTAAAATCGCATAGTTTATATATATTGCTGTCGCAAGCGACGCATGTCGTTTGCGTGGAACTGTCGTTTCTTGAGCTTCCATAAATGTGCCCTCCCTTTAATCGAGCCACGGGGAATTTAATTTATTTCATATTCTCGGCTTCATCGCTAAATAAAATATCACGAATATAATCAACTGGCATATCTTCACCAGTCCACAGTTTAAAGGCTTCTGCACCTTGTTCGAGCATCATCCCTAATCCATTAAACACATGATCAACACCTGCTTCTTGAGCAACAGTCATTAATTTAGTGGTTCTGGGCGCATAGACAGTATCGTAAACGATCATATCTTTGTGGAAGAATGATGGGTCACTAACCAGCGTCATATCTTCAAGAGGTTTCATCCCAACACCGGTTGAATCACAGTAAATGGCTGAATCAGCAATTTCGCGTTTAAATGCATCCTGATCAGCTAGATCAAATAATTGCGCTTTACAATCTGTTTGTTCATTAATAATCTTGACGTTACGTTCTGCGTTAGCCCAGGTGTTGTCCCTAACGTTGAAGATTGACATTTCTTTAACACCATCATTAGCAGCCTGAATTTCAATTGCAGTACCAGCACCACCGGCACCAGAAATGGTCATTTTTTCACCACGAATATCCAAGTTCTCATCTTCAAGTGACTTCATAAAGCCAGTCCCATCAGTCGTATAGCCAGTCAAAATACCATCATCATTAACAATAGTATTAACTGCACCAACCATCTTAGCAACGGGATCAAGTTTATCCAATAAAGGAATAACCTTTTGCTTGTTTGGCATGGAAATGTTTGATCCACGCATTCCTAGTGCTCGAATTGATTGAATTGCATCTGGTAATTCGTTATTTCCAACTTCAAAGGCAAGATAAGCATAGTTCAACCCTAATTTTACAAATGAAGTATTGTGCATTGTAGGAGACATCGAGTGGCGAATAGGCGTTGCCATCAAACCAATTAAAATTGTGTGCCCGTCAATACGATCTATACGATCTGTCATATTTAAAATTTCCTTTCAAATCTTGTTTGTTCAACATTTCATAAACTATTATAGTGGGAGAAACGATTAATAAACATAAACAACTGTGACTTTATCAATAGAATTTATCTATTGGTCATTGGCTGAACGACAGTATCCATTGATTTTCAAAAAATAAAAAGCACCTGTTTTTTGGCAATGAAATCGGTTACTGTCCTAGCAAAATAATTTCCAATATATCTTGCCATCAGACACATCAGACTTTTTAACACTTGACATTTCTAACAAAAGAGGATCTAAAAATCAAGTGCTCTGTGATTTCATACACATTCCAAGGCAAAAAATAATGATCCAATATCAAACCTTGTTTTGTCTGATATTGAATCATCATTATTGCAACAACTGTTCGCTCTCACTTAATCGTTAACAACCGATAAACGTTGTTCTGGTTCCGGTTGAACTTTATGAGCCGCAGTATCAATATAGTCCATAAAATGGTCAAAGCATTCCTTTAGGAAATCTTCACTTCCTTGGTCAACCAAGTGATTGTTCTCATCAAATTGGTTTGGAGCTTGTGGCAACATGAATTCATTACCAGGCATAACACTTGCGTCCATTCCAGGTGCATCAAGAATTTGACGTAAGTTCATTTGGGCTCGAACCGTTCCTTGAATTCCAAGGGATGTTCCAACAATCATAACTGGTTTATTGGTGAATGGATGCTCTGCGCAAGACAGCCACTCGAGCACACTCTTCAAAGCTGCTGGAACGGCATGGTCATATTCAGGCACTGCGATAACAACGCCATCCGCATTTTCAACCTTTTTGGCAAGCTCTTTAACTAACAATGGCTCGTCATTCAACAGATCTTCGTTAAACAAAGGAATTTGATCGATTTCACAGATATCAAAGTCGACTTGCGTTTCAAATAGATCTTTCATTGAGCATAGTAATTTTCGATTATATGATTTTGAAGCGTTAGTTCCAACAATCGAAACAATGTTCTTTTCATCAGAACCTGAAGCCTTGCGCTGCTCTGCATTTTCACTTGCAGACGCACCAGCAACATATCCTGACGAAATCCCCCAAGTATTCATCATGCTTGGCATTGAATCATGACCGTTGGCGCCACCGACAACTTCTCCAGCTCCAAAGTAATTTGGAACAGTATTATTCATCTTGTTTACCAATTCTAAACTATTGGAATCAACTGAATAACCGCCGAGAGTCGTCGCAAACCTTGCGCATTGTTCTACCAAATAGTATGTGTTACCTTCAAATTCGTGTAAAAATTGTGCATCACGGCCGAATTCAGGGTCAACCCCGTCTTTGGCATACTGTTGGTAATGCTTTACAGTTTCTTCAAGTGACTGGACATCCACGCCAGCGCTCTTTGCAACCTCATCCAGTGAGCCTTTTACAAATACTGGTCGGTTATCTTTATCATCAAAGAACTGCTGAACTTCTTTTTCGGTAAAATCGTGAAGTACCATTAAACCATAGAATTCTTTCCAAGTCCGCTCATCCATCAGAAGATATGAAATCTTGTCAGGCTGATCTAAAATAGCGTCTCTGAACTCTGAATAAACGTCTGATTCATTCACAATTCGCTTACCCTTTGAGTTGACATAAATCGAACCCATGTCAGTCGCTTTTTTGGATGCATAAGTGGTTAACTTTGCAATTCCAGGTTCAACTTCAACACCATGAGGATAAACTTTGTACCAGTCCATATCATGCGTCTTTAAATCAAGTTGTTCGTTAAAGTTGTATGCATCGCCGGTTGAAGTCATCGGACCATAATAGTCGATTCCCTTACTTTCAGGGGTCCGCATCTTCTGATTGGCACCATATCCGCCTGCAGCTAAAACAACGGATTTAGCTTTAATATTAACTGTTTCCCCATCGGCTTCAGCAACCAATCCATTAACTTCGCCATTCTTGGTATAAATTAAGTTTTCTACCCGTGTGCCCAGCAAAATTTTACCGCCGTGCTTTTCAAAGGCTTTGGATACCTTTTGAATAAACTCATAGCTACTTGCAGTTGGCAATTCAATTTGGCGATCAATCGAGTGTTCTGGGGTTTGAGTTTGTGCTTTTTGATAATCCAATCCTGCAAAGTCACTAATAAAATCAATTGCTGGTCCAATATTATGAACCATCAAATTTGTTAGATCAGGATAGTTGGTGTGCTTACATTCTCTGGCAACATCTTCAGCCAATAATTCTGGTGAATCTTCGCTGTCGTTTCCGAAGATTTTTTCTGAAACTTTCGAACCAGTTCCGGTTACGTTTGAACCATTCAAGATAGTTGCGCCACCAAGGTAGCCATTCTTTTCAACAAGAATGACATCCTGGCCCATTGTAAGCGCACGACTTGCAGCAACTAATCCAGCTTCGCCACCACCGATCACAACAACGTCTGTCTTTAAATTAGTTGTGCGATGCTCCTGCTTAGGCTGGATCACTGGTGTAATGTTGACATCTTCATCTTGAACGGCTTTTTTTGCAGAATCAAGAATTGCTTGAGTCATGACCGTTGCCCCGCTCACTGCATCAACATCAAATGATTGTTGAGTCAAAATATTCTTCTTCAACTTATCAATAACTTGATTAAAGATTCCGGATGTTTCTGAATGTTTCAGGATTTTTAGATCTTCAATCTTGTCGTTCGCCACGTCGACTTCATAGTTGATGATACCGTTATGCCCCTGTGCTGTTCCTTTAATTTGTTTTTCATTTTTAGTCATGTAAATACACTCCTTCACCTAGGTCTTTTATACCTTCAGTAACCGTAATTTCATTGCGTTCATTAACAAAGATACCTTCAATGTTTGAGGTTGATTCAATCAATCGCTTACCCGCTTGAATTCCTCGGAAGAAACAAACCGTGGAATACACTTCTGCCAGCTCTGAATTATCAGTAATAATTGAAACTTGAACAATATCATTTTTAACAGGATATCCAGTTTGAGGGCTCAAAATGTGATGGTAAGTTTTACCATTAACTCTAAAGTACCTTTCCCGAACTCCTGAAGTAACAAACGTTTGGGGGCTTGTATGAACAATCGCCAGTGATCGGCCATCTTCGAAGTTTGGATTACGAATGCCAATATTCCATTTTTGGTCAACTGAGGTTGGATTCTCTCCGAGTATTTGGACATTTCCGCCAAGATTGATAATCGCTGACTTTATTCCATTTCGTTTGAGCTGATCAATAATCCGATCTGCAAAGTATCCTTTAGCAATTGCGCCGAGATCTAACTGCATCCCAGTATCTTGAAGAAATACAGAATTCTGACTTGGATTTAAAATCACATTATCAGGTTCAACTAATTTCAAACGATTTTTAATCTCTTCGTCAGTTGGTACTTTCTTGCCACCAAACCCAATCTTCCAGAGCTTAACGACCGGACCGATCAAAACATTGAAACTTTCTGGAAATTGTTTTGTATATCCAATCGCATCTCGAATTAATTCAAAGCATTCTTGACTCACTTGCACAGGTTTAATCCCTGCATTTTGATTGATCTTTGAAAGTTCGGAATCGGATCTATTTGCTGAGAATACTTTATCCATAGTGACTAAATAATCGTAAACCCCATTCACAACAGCTTCATTTTGTTCGAAGAGTGTTAAGGAGATAATCGTACCCATCATTGAAAATTTGGAAACATATTTTTTATGAGCTGTTTGGTTATTTGAAATGGTCAATACGATCCCCCCCAGTACACTGCTGTTAGCTCAGTTTCAGATCCTCTAGATCATGGCGTAGATCATCTAATGCAATTTGGCCAGGGGCAGAACCAGCTCCAACTGAGCCAAATGTCAGACTTGAGCCAAATACTTCACCGGAAATTCTTGATACCTTTCCAATATCCGCCATTGACATTGTGATGATCGGTTGGTCCAATTTGTGGCTGGCTTCGTTAGTTGCAGCAAGCAATGTCAATACATCTTCAGCAGATTTTGGCATAACGGCCATCTTAGCAACATCTGCCCCAAATTCAACCATACTTGTCAATCGGCCAACAATGTCGCTTTGCGTCGGTGTCTTATCAAAATCATGATTGCTCATAATAACAACCACATTATTGTCATGGGCATTTTTGATAATTGATTTAACGCTTGTTTCATCATGATATCTTTCAACATCCAGTGCATCCGTAAAAGTTGCTTGAACGGTGGCATTGCAAATCTTGAAGTAGTCATCATCAGAAAGCTGAAGCTCTCCGCCTTCGTTCTTAGTTCTAAAGGTGGTCAACAATGCAATATCACCTAATGTCTCACGTAACTGGTTTCCCGTTTCCACAAGTTGCTTTGCATCAGTAACACCATTAAAGAAATCAATTCGCCATTCAACAACGTCGGGTTTTTGGTCTGCAATGGTTTTAGCTTGCTTAATAATTTCATCTTGGGTTGTTCCAGTTATTGGAACAGCTATTTTAGGACGGCCTGCTCCTAAAATTATATTACGCAAATTCACTGTTTTACTTGTCATACTAATGTACTCCCTTCAACGTTTACGGCTACTTTTATTTGTTTTAGAAACGCTTTCAAGAAGCGTTTTGTTACTCAATTCACTTGAAATCTTATCATTAACCTTTATCATAATAAATAACAATACTTTAATTAATTGATAGATATTTTCTATGTATTAGAGAGGAATCAATTTATGAATTTACGACATTTAATGTTTTTTCGCGAACTCGCGCACACACAGCATATGGCTCAAGCAGCCGAAAACTTGGGGATTTCTCAACCTTCATTGAGCTACGCAATCAAAAAGTTAGAGATGGAATTGAACGTCCCACTATTTGAACCAGATGGACGAAATATTAAATTAACACCTCTTGGCAAGATTTACCTCGAATATATTAACGAAAGTTTGAATAGCTTAAATCACGGAAATCTGTTAATCAAACAGTTAACCAATCCCGATGAAGGACACGTTAACCTTGGATTTACCTACACATTAGGCCAACGGCTTGTTCCGGAAATATTAAGCAACTTTAAGAAAGTCAAAAATAATCAGAATATTTCATTCACCCTGGGTCAGAGCAATTCTGCCTCTTTGTTAAGGGATCTCTATGACGAAAAATATGATATCGTATTCTCATCACATATCGACCAAATTGGGGATCAAAGTGCGGATAGTATATTTGCTTATCAGAAACTGGTTGAACAAGAGATTGTACTTGCGGTGCCCACAAACCACCCGTTAGCTACTCAGAAACATATTCTATTAAAGGATCTCACACAATACCCCATGATCATCTTCTCGCAATCCAGTGGACTACGGCCATTAATTGATAAAATCCTAAAACAGGCACCAGGTAAACCGAAAATTGCTTATCAAGTTGAGGAAGACCACACAATTGCCGGCTTTGTTGAATACGGCCTTGGCATCGCTCTAATCCCAAATCTCACACAATTGAATAACAAGAAAATAATTCTCAGGCACGTGGAAGATAATTTACTAAAGCATCAATTGTATATATCTGTAAAGAGGGATCATTTCATCACTCCATCAGTTCAGCGCTTCAAAAAATTTACATCAACATATTCCCAGAATAATTTTATTAATAAAGGAAAATATATTTAAGCTTCAATTCAAAGCGAGATTTTCTAAATGAGAATAAAACAACTTGACAAACATCCTTTTTGCCTATTTAATGATGATAAAAGTTATTGTTAATTTCTGAACAAATCAGCCTTGTTACTCAATTCAAATAATATCAAGGCAAGGTGAAATCTATGTCACATGCAGAAAGAATTAAAACAACTGCTTGTTTGTACTTTAACTACCTCATCCATGGAATGGCTATCGTCATACTTGCTCAAAACATGTCAGTCCTAGGAAAACAATGGCATGTTGGTGACGCTGGCGTTTCGATGGTCATTTCATCCCTCGGAATCGGACGTTTATTGGTTCTCTATGTTGCTGGTGATCTTTCCGATAGATATGGACGTAAACT
>NZ_JAXGWW010000040.1:0-14360 GCF_040773105.1 Lentilactobacillus sp. | reverse complement strand
TCGTAAATGAGTGCGTAGATCTTATTATTTTTAGCATTACGGATGGCATCAAAAATGATTCGATTATGATGAGCAGGATTGTTAAACGGCTGATTAACAATAACTAATTTATCCTGGCATGCAAACTTAATGAGTCCGGCTCTTGTAAACTTCAATCCGTCACCCCCAATGACATAAATAGTTGCTGATACTCATATTGTAATCTTTTCGTGGGTTTTAAGTGTCCGAATGGCCATAAATTATGGCACTGATCGTGAGAAACGAAAAAAATAGTCGGAATCTTTGACTTACTTTTGGTAAGTGATACACTTTTCAGTAGATGAACAATAATGATATGGAGGTATGACGGTCATGACTGTTGTTAATGGATATAAGCAAAATGATAATGAACAAAAAATTGATATTTTAAATTTGGAAGAATTGGAAGAAAGAGCTAAACAAATTATTCCAACCGGCGGATTAGGTTATATTGTCGGTGGTTCGGAAAACAATTGGACGTTGAAGGCTAATCGAAAAGCCTTTACCCACAAACAAATTGTTCCCCGTGCTTTAAGTAATATTGAGGATCCGCAATTGGATACCAATGTGTTCGGCATTCCGTTGAAGACACCTATTATGATGGCCCCAACCGCTGCTCAAGGGTTGGCTCACTCACAGGGTGAAAAAGATACCGCGAAGGGTGTTGCTGCCGTTGGTGGATTGATGGCTCAAAGTACTTATTCTTCAGCTTCAATCTCAGATACTGCGGCCGCTGGTGACGGTGCGCCTCAATTCTTCCAGCTTTATATGAGCAAGGATTGGGATTTCAATTATTCATTGCTTGATGAAGCCAAAAAGGCTGGTGTCAAGGGAATCATTTTGACTGTTGATGCAACTGTTGATGGCTATCGTGAAGATGATATTAAGAATAACTTCCAGTTCCCAATTCCAATGGCCAACCTGACCAAGTTTAGCGAAGGTGACGGAAAAGGCAAAGGAATCGCTGAAATTTACGCCGCTGCCGCTCAAAAGATCGGGCCGGATGACGTGAAGAAGATTGCTGACTACACTGATTTGCCGGTGATTGTTAAGGGAATCGAATCACCAGAAGATGCACTGTACGCAATTGGTGCCGGTGCTTCCGGTGTTTACGTATCCAACCATGGGGGTCGTCAGTTAAACGGTGGCCCAGCATCATTTGATGTTTTGGAGGACGTTGCTAAAGCAGTTAATGGCCGTGTTCCAATTATCTTTGATTCGGGTGTTCGTCGTGGATCCGATGCCTTCAAAGCATTAGCATCGGGCGCCGACTTAGTTGCGATGGGCCGTCCAGTTATTTACGGCTTGGCACTTGGTGGTGCACAAGGCGTTCAGTCCGTCTTTGAGCATCTTGGTGATGAGTTGAAGATTACCATGCAGTTGGCTGGAACAAAGACAATTGCCGATGTGAAGAAAACTCATTTGCTGAACATTCAATATTAATTCGTGTGCAATATCCTATCAATGGGCATCCTCTAGCAGGAAATGCATTCTGTTCTCAATGATGGGAATTAACATTAGAGGATCCCATGCATGTTGCGCAGCTTTAGAACATTCCCCGTGTTCTATTCCCCAAAAATATGTTAAAAAACGGTATCCTTCCAAGTTTGGAGGGGTACCGTTTTTTGCGCTAAAACGCATTAATTAATATTTTTGCGTGGTCGACCAGTCGTTTGGCCCGTGTCCAGAATTTCTGGATGTTCGTTGCGGGCATATGCATATGCATGAGGATCCTGGTGACCGGATCGGTCTGTTTGAGACCTTTTGATGTAATAGTAAGCTGAAAGTCCGATGATCGTTAAAATTAAAAGTGTCATTGAATCCCTCGTTTTCTTTATTTTATTGAAACCCATGGTAATGGTGCGAAAAAGCGTTTCCAAACAGATGATTAATTTGGAAATTGATATCAGTTTACGTCGAATTTGTAGAGAGTCAAGTATCTTGTGTGCCGCTTGGAAGAAAATGGACCATGAGCCCGGCTGTATCAAGGATAGACAACTTATTAAGGATTTGTTTAATTCGAGGATTTGGATTAATTTCAAATTCTTCGTACGAAAAAAATAATCAGCGAAGATTTCTTCGTATATAATAAATGTATCGTGAATCACCATTAGGCAATTGATATTTAGATCCACACGTGGTATTATTTTATATTGTGAGTATCTGGGTAAAAACAGAAACTCTCCTTGCTCTCGGGAAGAGGGCCATAAGTCCACAAGGAGGTGCAAATCATGGAAGAAAAGAAATACGAAATTACTTACATCATTCGTCCTGATATTGAAGAATCTGCAAAATCTGCATTGATCGAACGATTCGACAAGATCTTAACCGATAATGGTGCTAAGGTATTAAGCTCAAAAGACTGGTCAAAGCGTCGTTTTGCTTACGAAATCGGTGGTTTCAATGAAGGAACCTATCATATTGTTACTTTAACAACTGATACCGACACATCACTTAACGAATTTGATCGTCTTTCAAAAATCAATGACGATATTTTACGTCACATGATCGTTGTTCGAGACGACTAATCATTCATTCTAATATTGAGAGGAGCAATTCAGCATGCTTAATCGTGCAGTTCTTACGGGTCGCCTAACCCGCGATGTTGATTTACGATACACTCAAAGCGGAACCGCTGTTGGTTCGTTCTCGCTCGCCGTTGATCGGCAATTTACCAATCAACAGGGGGAACGTGAGGCTGATTTCATTAACTGCGTAATCTGGCGTAAATCCGCTGAAAACTTTGCTAACTTCGTTCATAAGGGTTCTCTTGTTGGAATTGATGGTCGGATTCAGACCAGAAATTATGAAAACGCACAGGGACAACGTATTTATGTGACGGAAGTCGTAGTAGAGAATTTTGCGTTGCTTGAGCCTCGTTCTGCAAGGAACAACTCAAACGGTCAGCAAAATGGCAATGCTCCTCAACAAAACAATGGGAATGCCAATCCATTTGATAATAATTCAAACTCTGGTAATGGCGGCAACGTGAATACTGGTAGTAGCAACCCTACTAACAATAATAACGGTGGCAATAACGGCAACAATGGGAATAATACCCCTAATGATCCGTTTGCCAACTCCGGAGATTCGATTGACATTTCCGATGACGATTTACCATTCTAAATGAATTGGTAATAGAAATTTTCGAGGAGGAAAAACTATGGCATTTCAAAGACGTGGCGGCAACCGTCGTCGTCGTAAAGTTGATTTTATCGCTGCAAATCACATCGATTACATCGACTACAAAGACATTGATTTATTAAAGCGATTTGTTTCAGAACGTGGAAAGATTCTTCCACGTCGTGTTACTGGAACCAGCGCTAAGAACCAACGTGCTTTAACAATTGCTATTAAACGTGCGCGCATCATGGGCTTAATGCCTTTCGTTGCAGCCGACTAATAATGATTAAAGGCCATCCCCTCGAGGATGGCCTTTTTTTAGAACAAACGAACCCCGCTTCCGGCAATTGGCTGAAAGCGGGTTCGTTTTATTATCATTCGTTAATTTTCACTTGGAACGACTGTTTGATGTGGCTTTGAATCAGATGGTTGCAGTTTCTTCAACCCAATGCCCGTAAATCCGCTCAATAACGAGAAGACTGGGCATAAAAGACTAAAGAAGACAAATGGCAGGTATTGAATCGTTGGGACACCGAGTGTATTGGCAATGAAGACACCACCAACTCCCCATGGTACCAGGTAGTTGAGGACCGTCCCGCCATCCTCTAACACTCTTCCTAATGCGCGACTCGCTAGGCCGCCGTTATTAAAGGTCTGTTTAAAGGCTCGGCCCGGAAGGATAATTGAGAGGAATTGTTCACCAACGAAGATATTAACCCCAATGCAGGCTCCCAGAGCGGCTGTAACCAATTTGGCAGGGTTATTCAACCTGGTAGCCAGAGGTGACATAATCGCGCTGATAAGGCCAAAATGGACTAATAAGCCACCAAGCGATAATGTCAAAACAATTAAGGCAACCGTCGGCATCATACTGACGATACCCCCTCGGGAAAGCAATAGGTTAACTTCATTATTGGAAGTTTTGGCGATAAAGCCATTTGTAATGATCGTGCTGGCCTTGGTCACATTAAGGCCAGGATTGTTTACAAACATCATTCCGGCTGATACAAAGATATTCAAAAGCATCGTTGGAATAGCAGCCATTTTAAAAGCGGCACAAACAAACACCAAAATAATCGGAATCAGGGCCACAATTGAAATATGAAAATCGTTATTCAAAGCGGCAACGGTCGTATTGATCTTATTCATGTCGGCATGGTTGTGGCCCATCCCTAAGATGGCAAAGACAATTGTCGAAATGGTCGCAGCTGGAATCGTCGACCAAAGAATTGTTTTCATATGATCAAATAAATCGGTATCCACAACGGCTGCAGCCAGGTTGTTGGTTTCTGATAGTGGCGAGCATTTATCACCGAAGACACCACCGGAGATGATGGCACCGGCAACCAGCGCGGGATTAAAGTTCATTGTCACACCGATACCGAAAAAGGCAATTCCGACCGTCGAAACAACTGTGAAACAACTTCCAACTGCAGCGCCAACCAGCGAGCAAACCAGAAAGACTGTTGGCAAAAACCACTGGGCACTAATTGCTTTAAAGCCAATCACCATCAGCGTGGGGATCGTCCCGGCGGCAATCCAGGTACTGATCATTGCGCCGATTAAAATGAAAATAACGATCGGAATAATTCCTTTATCAATCCCATCCTTGATCCCAGCATTGATTTCGTCCCAGCTAAAGCCGGTCAGTTTCGCCCAAAAAATTGTAACGGTAATGGCTAATAATACTGGAACCTGTGGCGATAGCCCGAGCCCGATAACTCCGGTTCCCATGATTGCCAATGCAACAACCAATACTAAAATTGCTTCTCGTAAACTTACTTTACTGTTTCTCATAGTGTCAACCTCTTTTATTGTTTAAAGTGTCGTCGATTTAGTTCAATTCAGTTGACCATAATATCGTGGCATTCCACCATTACTTGTAATTCCCATCAAAATCATTTCCCCTCATATTATAGTAAGCAAACAAAAAATCGTCCCTATCGCATATAACTGCAATAGGGACGATTTTAACCGTGGTACCACCCAACTTGTGTATTCGAAAATACACCGCTCACTAGAAGATAATGGATTCTAGTTATTGACCATTGTCGTGATATTACGGTATTTCGCCTTCCTTACCCTGATTGGTTCGCAGCAACCACCAACTTCCTGACACCCAGATAAGGGACTACTTCATGTAATTCGACTTTAATTATTAGAATGAGTATAAAACTCGGTGAGAGAAATTGCAAGAAATGTTTTCTGAATCACATCCAGATCAAAATAAGCCCTCAAAATAGTGATTTGATAAATAATGTAAAGAAATCTAACATAATTCCCTAATATTATCGAAAAAGAAACCGTTTTAACCTCATAAAACAATAAAATGTAAGCAAAACTAACATTAGAGCTTGAATTGTGATAATATAAGTCCATTATCATTAGAACATTTTAATCTAAATCTTATGTTGCTCTTATTTTTCAAGGAGGATGCCTATGAAGTCAAAAATTCAAGAGAATCAAGATGGAACCATGCGGGCGCTTAGCAACCGACATGTACAAATGATCGCAATTGGAGGAACAATTGGAACGGGGTTATTTCTGGGGTCTGGTAGCACCATTAGTAAGACTGGCCCATCTGTAATGTTGATTTATTTAGTCCTCGGGGTATTTTTCTTCTTTATGATGCGAGGAATTGGGGAAATGTTTTATTCTGATCCATCCCAACATACCTTTGTTTCGTTTATCTCTCGTTATCTAGGGCCAACAGTTGGTCATTTTACCGGCTGGACGTATTGGATCGGATTAGTCTTCGTTTGTATGGCTGAATTAAGTGCCACCGCCACATATGTAAAATTCTGGTTCCCACAATTTCCGGGTTGGATCACTGAACTTATCTTTTTAGCCATTCTTGGCAGCGTCAATTTGATTGCTGCTCGCTTGTTTGGGGAAGCTGAATTCTGGTTTGCGATGATTAAAATCGTTGCGATTTTAGCGTTGATCTTTACTGGAATCTTTATGATGGTCTCCCATTCTGTTACGCCACTTGGACACGCATCGTTGGGCAACATTTTTAGTAACTTTCAGTTGTTCCCGCATGGCCCGATCAACTTTATCGCTGCCTTCCCAATGGTTTTCTTCGCCTTCATGGGAATTGAATTTGTCAGTATCACAATTGGTGAAGCCAAGTCACCGCAAACGGTCATCAAAAAAGCCGTTAATGAAACGTTGATTCGAATTTTGATTTTCTACATTGGTGCGTTGACGATTATCATGGGCATCATCCCTTGGTCCTCAATTACGCCAAACAGCAGCCCGTTCGTTCAAGTTTTAAAGCTGGCTGGATTACCAGCGGCTGCGGCTGTGATTAACTTCGTTGTTTTAACTTCCGCTGCATCATCATTGAATAGTTGCCTATTCTCAGCAGGTCGTCATTTCTATCAGTTAGCCACAGAAGTTCCAGAAGATAGTTGGATGCGCAAGCACTTCGCCAAAATTTCTCGAAATGGTGTTCCAGCTGCCGCCATCATTTTCTCTGCGTCACTGGTTTTGATTACGCCACTGATTAGTTTGACCAACGGCTTAGCTTCTGTCTTTACAATTGTGACTGGGATTTCCAGTGATATGTACATCATCGTTTATACACTGGCAATGCTGGCCCACAGAAAATATCGTCAATCACAAGACTTTTTGCCCAACGGCTTCTTAATGCCGGCATATAAAATTATGAGTCCCTTGACGATTGCCTTCTTCGTTATTATCTTCGGTTCACTGTTCTTTGTTCCAGAAGATATCATCGGCGCTGTCGGTGCCATTATCTGGACAGTGGTCTTTGGTGGTGTAACCTATTTGCATCAACGAAAATTAGTTCCAAATACCGATCAGTAACTCGTCAAATTTGATCAAAATCCTAATGTTTATTCCAAGTCACACGAAACCCGACATCCCAAGTTGTCGGGTTTTTATATGTCGTATCACGATTAGTTATTAACAGAGATCTTCAATCGTTTACGTATCTAACTAATAGCAGGCAGGTGCTGAAGTTCACAAAACCTTCAAATAATAGACTTGCGAATTTATGGTAAAATAAGACCATTAAGCTAGTGATGAAGAGGAATTAATATGAAAAATTGGTTCACAAACAACCGTGGCGATTTACCACCATTTGTTCATAACCGACGCCTCAGACGAATTATGATGTTTATTTCATTAATTGTCATCTATGGCATCGTGATTTCGTTTTTATATAACCTCGTGGCTTCAATCATTTTAATCGTGATCAGTGTTGTGGGGCTGATTTTTACCATCGTGATGATGAATGAAATTAGTTCGGATACCAATCGATATATCACTGACCTGTCTTATCGAATCCATCGGGGGGAAGAAGAATCCCTTCTTGAGATGCCGATTGGGGTTATGATTTTAAATGAGCACGGGTTAGTCGAATGGGTCAATCCCTACCTGATTAAGTACTTTAAAGAGGAAAACCTACTGGGCCGCAATTTGAACGATGTTGATCATGATTTTCAGCAGTTGATTATCAAGTATGAGGAGTCAGACGAATTTCACACGATTACTTGGCATGATCATAAATTTACCATGCTGGTTCAAAAAGAGTACAACTCCGTTTATCTGATGGACATCACGCGCTACGCCAACTTGGAAGAACGTTATAACGAAGAACAGATTTCCGTTGGTCAGATTTTCTTGGATAACTACGATGAGATTACCCAGTCGATGACCGACCAGGAAATTTCTAATTTAAGTAACTATGTTACCAATGAGTTGGCTACTTGGTCGCAGAAATACGGGATGTATCTCAAACAAATTGATGATGACCACTTTTTCTTGTTGGCGTATGCCAAATCACTGACGGCCATTGAAAATGACAAATTCAATATTTTGGATACCGTCCGTGAAACGACTTCCAAGCAAAACTTCCCGTTAACCTTGAGTATTGGGATTGCCTATGGTGAAGATGATTTGAACAACTTGGCTGACCAAGCACAAAGCAATCTTGATTTGGCATTGGGCCGTGGTGGTGACCAAGTCGTTGTTAAATCCCTTGACGGCACCGCGCGCTTCTATGGCGGTAAGACCAATCCAATGGAGAAGCGGACCCGAGTTCGGGCACGGATGATTTCTCAAGCCTTAAACGAATTGATGAGCGACTCTGATCAAGTCTTTGTCCAAGGCCACACCCGACCGGATATGGATTCTTTAGGTGCCTGTCTGGGTATTCGGCGAATTGCTCAAATGAACAATAAAAAGTGCTGGATCGTCCTTGATAAAGAAAAGGTCCACTCGGATATTCAAAGATTGCTGGAAGCGACCAAGAAGTATCCAGAAATTGCCGATTCAATCATTACGCCGTCTGAAGCAATGGCCAAAGTGACCGACAGCAGCATGTTGATCATGGTCGACCACTCCAAGCCAACGATTAGTATTTCAGAGGATTTGTACAAGCGGATGTCGTCTAAAGTGGTCATCATTGACCACCATCGCCGTGGCGAAGAGTTCCCTGAAAATCCAATGCTGGTCTACATCGAACCATACGCTTCCTCAACCTGTGAGTTGATTACTGAAATGTTTGAATATCAGCCACACGAAGAAGAACCAATCAACCGAATTGAAGCAACGGCAATGCTGACTGGAATCTTTATTGATACCCAACGATTCTCAATGCGAACCGGTACCAGAACGTTTGACGCTGCCAGCTACCTGCGTTCTGCCGGCGCTGATTCCGATGAGATGCAGCAGTTTATGAAGGAAAATATTGACAGTTACCTGCAACGCAACCACTTGATATCCAAAGTTGAATTCTTCCACAAGGATATGGCCTTGATTGTTGGTGAAGATGATCAAGTGTACGACCCGGTCACTGCGGCTCAAGCCTGTGACTCGCTGCTGACAATGTCTGGTGTTGACGCATCATTTATCATCACCAAGCGTTCCGATGGCAAAGTTGGTGTGTCGGCCCGAAGTACAGGGGCGGTTAACGTTCAGATCATTATGGAACGAATGGGCGGCGGCGGTCACCTTTCAAGCGGGGCTACTCAGCTTGAAGACAAGACAATTGAAGACGTCAAGAAATTGTTGCTTGAAACGATCGATCATATCGATGATAATGAATAAAGGTATTTAAATTTTTGAGGATAGTAGGAGTGATCTGTTATGAAAGTTATTTTTCTGCAAGATGTCCGTGGCAAAGGTAAGCGCGGGGAAGTTAAAGAAGTTCCTGACGGCTATGCTCAAAACTTTCTGATTAAAAATGGAAAGGCAAAGGCAGCCACCAGAGCCGCTATGAGCCAACTCAAAGGTCAACAAAAGGCCGAAGAGAAGCTCGAGGAAGAAGAGCTTGAAGAATCTAAGAAATTAAAGGCAATGCTGGAAGATGACAAAACAGTCGTTGAACTGAAGGCAAAGTCGGGAACGGATGGCCGTTTATTTGGCTCAATTCCAAGCAAGCAGATTGCGACTGCCTTGGAAAAGCAATTCGGTGTCAAATTAGATAAGCGAAAGATTGAATTACCAGAACCAATCAAGGTCGCCGGTTATACCAACGTTCCTGTTAAGCTCCACGCTGAAGTGACGGCTAAGATTCGGGTCCACGTTTCTGAGAAATAGTGACCACCAGTAAGAAATTTTGACGACCAACGATTGATAAAGGTTGTTAGTTAAGCCAATAAAGTGATGGGTTCCAGATTTTTGGAATTGATTATTTTGTTGGCTTAAATTCTGGCTTGAAAAATGGTTTATCTTGCCATCTTCAAACCATGCGAGAAATTTGTTGTTCTGTGCTACAATTTAATTATTGTATTTAACGTGAACGAATTTGGGGAATAAACATGAGCAATGAGTTTGTAAACGAGTTACCACCACAAAATATTGATGCCGAAAAGGCGGTCCTGGGATCGATTTTTCTGAGCACGGATGCTTTGGTTGAGTCGATGGAGTTCTTGGAACCCGACGACTTTTACAAGCATGCCCACCAGATTATTTACAAGGACATGGTGGAACTCAATGATCGTGATGAAGCTATTGATGTGGTGACGATCACGAACATTTTAACTGAACAAAACAACTTGGAAGACGTTGGCGGAATGGAATATATCGCCGATTTGGCGGGTTCTGTGCCAACCGCTGCCAATGTTACTTACTACGCGAAAATCGTCAAGGACAAGGCTATTTTACGGCGTCTGATTCAAACTGCGACTAACATCGTCACCAACAGTTACAATACCGATGATGATGTGACAACTGTTTTGGATGATGCGGAACGAGACATCATGAACGTGGCGGAGAACCGGACTCAGTCTGGCTTTAAGCCGATCAAAGAAGTCTTGAATAACGCCTTTAATGAAATTGACCGGTTGTCTCAAGAAGGCGATGCGGTCACGGGGCTATCTACCGGCTATCCCGAGCTGGATAAGATTACTACTGGCCTGCACAGCGATGAACTGGTTATTTTAGCAGCCCGGCCAGCCGTTGGTAAAACCGCCTTTGCCTTGAACCTGGCGCAAAATGTCGGGACTAAGACTGACAAAACCGTCGCCATTTTTAGCTTGGAAATGAGTGCCGAATCCTTGGTTAACCGGATGCTTTGTGCTGAAGGCAGTATCGATGCCAACCATCTGCGGACTGGTCAGTTAACCGAAGACGAATGGCAGAACCTGGTTGTGGCTATGGGCAGTCTGTCTCGTGCCAACATTTACATGGATGATACGGCTGGTATCAAAATGTCTGAAATCCGTGCCAAATGTCGTCGGTTGGCTAAAGAAACCGGTAACTTGGGCTTAGTGGTTGTCGATTACCTGCAGTTGATTGAAGGTAGTAACGCCGAAAACCGCCAACAAGAAGTTTCCGGAATTTCCCGACAGTTGAAGAAATTGGCTAAAGAACTGCATGTCCCCGTTATTGCGTTGTCCCAGCTTTCTCGTGGGGTTGAGCAGCGTCAAGATAAGCGACCAGTCTTGTCAGATATTCGTGAGTCAGGTTCAATCGAACAGGATGCCGATATCGTTGCCTTTCTTTACCGTGATGATTATTATCGGGATGAAGATGATGACGACGATGACTCCGGTTCTGAGAATGAAGACGATGAGAACAATGTCGGTGAAGTTGAAGTCATTATTGAAAAGAACCGATCGGGCCCTCGTGGAACGGTCAAATTGCTGTTTGTGAAGTCGTATAACAAGTTCTCGTCGATTTCGTATGCACAACAGTAATCTTAAATATGATCGTTAATCATGATTCGGATATAAAAACGAACGACTTTATTTTGATTTTAAAATAAAGCCGTTCGTTTTTTGATTTTTGATCGATAGAACTATTTCTTGAACTGTTTTAAATATCGGCTGGCAAATAATTTGTGAAATTTAACCCCTAAAGTCGGGTTAGCCGTATCAATATCTTCATACATCGCAAGTGTGATTTTATTTAAAAGGGATGCGAGTTGATCCAATTCATTATCAGAAAGGGCCCTTAAAAACGGGGGGATCTCTTGGGCGGCAGATTCAATTTCCTGTCGACCAGTGGGCGTTAAATTGACCAAATTAATCCGTCGATCTTTTGGTGACTTTGTCAGTGTTACAAAGTTACGATTAACAAGCTTATAAACAAATTCACTCGTAGACTGAGGCGACATTCCGAGGCGAGTTGCTAACTCTCGTTGTGAAAGATGATCTTCATCAGCTAACGCCAATAAAATCTTACCTTGGCCTTCAACTGTCAAACGTGGACGAGCTTGTTTGACAATATCATCATAAATTTTACTAAGCTGCTCGTACTCTGCCAATTTCCCCGCAGCTAATTCTGCCTTGATTTCGTTTGCCACTATTAATCATTCCATTCAGTGTTTTCTTAAGTATACAACATCCAAAAATGAAGCGTGCTTGACAAATTAATCAGGTGCCCTTATTATTAATTTAATCAGGTGGCCTGATTAAATTAAAGGGGGCTTCAAATATGAGTCAAAATGATGTGATTAATGTCATGAATATTCAAAAAAAGTTTGGTAACAACATCGCTGTCCAGGACGTCTCATTTTCGATTAAAAAAGGTGAAATTTTTGGTTTACTGGGTCCAAACGGAGCTGGCAAGACAACGATTTTAAGGATGATGACGACCCTATTGCGCCAAGATGCAGGAACCATTGTTCTGAACGGGTTTGATACCCTGACCCAAAGTCGGCTGGTTCGTCAGCAATTTAGTATGACCGGACAAACCGCAGCCATTGATCAAGACTTGAGTGCACGAGAAAATCTGCTGATCTTTGGTAAATTAAACGGGCTGACTACGGATAACGCCCGTAAGCGAGCTGAAGAACTGCTGACGGACTTTGATCTTATTCGCTCAGCTGATCAAACGCTTGCAACATTTTCCGGGGGGATGCGCCGCCGATTGGACTTGGCGGTTAGTTTGATTGGGAAGCCTGCCATTTTGTTTTTAGATGAACCCACCACTGGATTAGATCCACGGACACGAACGCAGATGTGGCAGGCGATTCAAAAATTGGTTCGCGGGGGGTCGACGGTCTTACTGACGACGCAGTATTTGGAGGAAGCCGATCATCTAGCCAATCGAATCGCGCTGATTGACCATGGAAAGATGATCGCAATGGGGACGCCAAGTGAACTCAAGCAACAAATTGGCGGATTACAACTGAGAATAGAAGTTACCAACTTCCAACGGGTTGAACAAGCGCAAAAGATCGTTGAAGATACTTTGGAATCACCAGTTGTAAAGGACCGCACACTGACCGTGCAACTTGATAATCAAAAAATACAGGGTGTTTCACACGTTTTAAGTCAGCTGCAGGACGCGGACATGCCCCTCAGTTATTTTTCAATTGAGACACCGTCTTTAGATGATGTTTTCATGCGAATGACGGTTGGCAAAAATTAAGGAGAAATAGATGATGAAAGTGATGACAAATAACAATCATGTTTTGATGAATATATTGACCATGACACACCGCAACTTACTTAAGACGTTACACAATCCGGATAATTTCAGTGATGTCATCATGCAGCCGATAATCTTTACCCTGCTGTTTGGCTATTTGTTTGGCGGCGTGATTGCCGGCAGTATCCAGGCATACTTACCGATGCTGGTGTCGGGTATTTTAGTTCAAAGTATTTTAAACGCTGCTTCTGGTTCCGGACAGCAGTTACGTGAAGATATCAACGCAGGTGTTTTTGATCGGTTTAAGACGTTGCCGATTTCACCAATTGTGCCGTTGGCAGGCCAGTTGGTTGGCGACATCTTCCGGCTGCTGCTCTCAGGCATGATGGCGTTGATAACGGCCTTTTTGATGGGATGGCGACCAACAGTGGGGCTATTGCCACTGGTAGAAGTCTTGTTATTAGCAATCTTTATTGGCTGGGCGACTTCGTGGATTTTCGCCTTAGTTGGTTTAGTGGCGAAGAACGCTGAGTTAATTGGGAGCTTTTCGATGATTATTATTTTGGTGCTGACATTTTTATCGAACGCCTTTATCCCAGTAAAGACATTACCGCATTTTATCCAGATGTTAGTTCAGATCAATCCGGTTACCCTGACGATTACCGCAATTCGAACGATTCTCAGAACCGGAAATTGGGGTGATCAAGCAACGATGGTACTCATTAGCGGTGGGATTATTCTTTTGATTTTTATGCCATTAACGGTGTTTGTTTATCGGCAGCGTAATTAAGAACCGATTCATACTGAAAAGAAGCTGCGTGTGGGAGAAAAAACAATTCGTTTCCAGCAATAAATAACTGATCCAACCATCCAAACGTCTTGGTCTGAATGGCTGGATCAGTTGCTTTTTGGCGCAAAAAAATAACAACCACGGCTACAAGTAGCTGCGTGATCGTTATTTAATGGTATGTAATTGATGGGCAGTCAGGGGCTCGAACCCTGGACCCACGGATTAAGAGTCCGTTGCTCTACCAACTGAGCTAACTGCCCATTACTAACCGACTTAAATATAATAGCATATGCGCAAAATATTTGCAACACGGAAAAGTGGATATTTTCAGATAAAAATTAATTGGATTGGTATAGTGAACACCAACCCATTATCTGAAAGGTTTATTCACATCGTTTGAAACAATCGCGAAGCTATGCGGGTCTTCATTCGCGTTTATTTGACGAAACCAGGTCTGTGTTATAATAGCAACATGTTGGCGTGTGCAAATTTTTAGAAAATAACAATATTTAAATCCATGTTAGGAGAAATTGTTAATGGCAAAAAAGATACTAGTTGTAGACGACGAAAAACCAATCGT
>NZ_JAXGWW010000039.1:0-14602 GCF_040773105.1 Lentilactobacillus sp. | reverse complement strand
TTCTATGTAATTAATAAACAAATTAAGATACTTTATAGGAGAGCTGATTATTTATGAGTCGAATTTTGATTATTGAAGACGAGAAGAATTTAGCCCGGTTCGTCGAACTGGAATTAAAACATGAGGGTTATGAAACACAAGTTGAACTCAACGGTCGAACAGGTTTGCAGGCCGCATTGGATGAGAATTTTGATGTCATTTTACTTGATTTAATGCTTCCTGAATTAAACGGAATGGAAGTTGCCCGTCGATTACGTGAAAAGAAAAACACACCAATCATCATGATGACCGCGCGTGATTCTGTGATTGATCGGGTTTCCGGATTTGATCACGGCGCCGACGACTACATCGTTAAACCATTTGCAATTGAAGAGCTTTTGGCTCGAATTCGGGCACTTCTTCGTCGAATCCAAATTGAAAATGATCAGCAAAAGACCAACAAAAAATCAGTCACTTTTAAAGACCTCACGATCGAAAAGGAAAGTCGCATCGTTCGCCGTGGCGATGAAGTGATTAACCTCACAAAGCGTGAATACGAACTGTTATTAACCTTGATGGAAAATGTTGACGTTGTTTTGGCTCGAGACGTACTTTTAACCAAAGTTTGGGGCTACGATTCTGAAGTTGAAACCAACGTTGTCGATGTTTATATTCGATACTTACGAAATAAGATCGATCGTCCAGGTGAAAATAGTTATATTCAAACAGTTAGAGGTACCGGGTACGTGATGCGTTCATGACCCAACCCAACTCAAAACCGAAAAGAAGAAAGACATCGCTGAAATGGAAATGGGCGTTTTTTACGTCGATTGGTGTTTTGGCGATTGTTGTTATATTTTCCCTGCTGATTTTTAATCGCTTTACCAATGTATTACTTCAACAGGAGCGCTCGCACGTCGATAATACGTTGTCGACTGTTTCGTCACGCCTAACCAACTATTCATCGCCATTGACCAAGAAAGACGTTGCGTATTATTTGAAGCCAAGAATCTCGAATGATTCGGATCGGATAACGCAAGCCAATGGCAACGATCTTTATTCAAATTCGTTAATCGTCAACTTTTCTCGCGATAATATTTTGGTTAACGTCTATAGTGTCAACGGTAAAGAGTTGTTTGAGTCTCGCCAGGGTGATGTTAAATTTTATAATACCAGTAAGCGAAAAATTATTACTCGAAAGCAAAACGGCCGACAAGTGTTAGTGGGCAGCGAGCCATTGTTATCCAAGAAAAACGGCTCACTGATCGGGTACGCTCAAGTTACTGACAAACTAGATAGTTATCGAAGCACGACGCGGAAATTGCTGGCAATTCTCGCAATTCTGGTTTTGATTTCTGTCTTATTAACGATGATTTTTGCTTACATTTTGGCCCAAGAATTGCTACGACCGATTAATCAGATTCAAAAGACGATTAATGAGGTTAAAAGTGATCCCGATTCAGACGCGCGGATTCCTGCCTTTCGGTCAAATGATGAGTTAACGGACTTGGCCGAATTGTTAAACGGGATGTTGGACCAAACTCAGCGTTATATCGATCAACAGGAACAATTCGTTGAGGACGTTTCCCACGAACTTCGGACACCTGTTGCCGTTATTCAAGGCCATATGGAAATGTTGCTTCGCTGGGGGAAAGATGATCCTGAAGTTCTCGAAGAATCATTGAAAGCATCTCTTCAAGAGACCAATCGGATGAAAAGTTTGGTTTCTGAAATGCTGGATTTGTCTCGTGCCGAGCAGATTGAAATTAATTACGGTGAAGAAATCACCAATGTCAATCAAGTGTTCGAGCAGGTTTATAATGACTTTACGATGATTCATCCCGATTTCACGTTTACTTTTGATGACGATACAGATAAGAACGTCTACGTTAAAATCTATCGCAACCATTTGGAACAGGTTTTGGTCATTTTACTGGATAACGCAATCAAGTATTCGACCAACCGAAAAGAAGTCCACATGTCTCTTTCGACAACCATGTCGATGGTTAATATTGCCATTCAAGACTTCGGTGAAGGTATTTCAGAAGAAGACAAGCAAAAAGTCTTTAACCGTTTTTACCGGGTTGACAAGGCCCGCAGCCGAGATAAGGGTGGAAATGGACTAGGACTGTCAATCGCCCATCGATTGGTTGAAGCCTACCATGGTAACATTTCAATTGAAAGTTCTTTGGGTTATGGCTCAATCTTTCAAATTAACCTGCCAATTATGCAGGATATGCCAGACGAAGAAGCAGAAGATGAAGATCAACCTGATTCTGGAGACCAATCGAGTGATCATGGGTTGCCCGAAGGTATTTTGGATACTTCCACTCAAGCTGATAAATCTCATGAAAAAGATGCCGATCTTAAAGATTCTGCGGACGATTCTCAGTCCGATCACAAAAACGAGGCTGGGCCAAAAGTGTAAGCTTTTGACTCGACCTCGTTTTTTTGTGAATTCTATGTGATCTGGCTGAAACAGGTGACAATCGGCTGACACCAATTATCTAAGCGTCCCAATCAATTATTTTTTATTTTGAAATGAGAGATTGGGGCGCTTAAATTCTGGAATCAAAGCACTTTTTGTCTTTGACTTTCTTTAATTGAGCTTCCCAAGTTCACGGCGAACTTCGGGGGCTTCGGATTTACTGCTGGTAAAGATGATCCGATCATTGAGCTTTAACGGCGTGCCACCGGATGGTCGGATAAAGCGCTTATCCCGGTAGATTTGGGTAATTGTAATCTTGTCGATAAACGGGATATTTCGAACTTGGATGTCTGCGTATCGGCTGTTTCTCAAAGCAACTTCATAAACGCTGGATTCAGTGGAGGTCATCAGACGCATCGTCGATGGGGCCTCAATCAAGGATCGTAGCATGCTGATATTAACGTCCGGTGTATTGTATAACTCGACGCCCAGCTGATCGAGTTCATCACGGCGCTCATCTAAAATGTTTCGGTCTTCGAAACGAACAATCACCCGACGAACCCCATACTTTTTTGCAGTTTTTGCCAATTGATAATTTTTTTCGGAATTAATTTGACCAAAGACAACAATATCTGCGTCAAATACACCGTGGTCGATCATAAACTCGGCGTCCAAACTGTCTAATAGTGTGATGGAAATCTCACTGTTAAACGCCCGGTAGTTGTGTTGATTGTTTGTATACATCGTCACGTCGTACCAACCTTTGGCAAGCTGTTGGGCAACGGGGACGGTCGTTAAATTCGTTCCGATGAAGTGGACGGTCGTCTTTTTGAGATCTTCTGCTTCAGCCGAATATAATTTATTAAATACCAACGGACCGACGACACAGGTGATGACCGCTGATAGTAAAAAGGCGCCTGATTGTTGATCAGTGATTTTGTGAAGGTGGCTGGCGACCTGCAAAACCGCCAAAACAACTGTAATCGTTGTGGCACTCATGGCTGTTCCAGCGATTGCATTAGCTGTTTTGAAACGCATTTTCAGGGCTGCAAAGACAAGTGCTTTGGCAATTAAATAGCCAACGAAGATCACGGGGATTAGAAGCAGGGTGTGCGGATTTGAGACAAGTTCTCTCAGATTCAAATTAACCCCACTCATAATGAAGAAGATCGGAATAAAAAAGCCATAACCAATTGAATCAAGGCGGACCTTGGTCTCTTCGTGAGGTTCCAGCAGCTTGATGACAATTCCGGCTAAAAACGCCCCAAGAATGCCTTCCGCACCGACTGATTCAGCAACCGTTACCAACGTCACAATCATGAAAAAGGAGAGCCGAATATCCACTTGGGTGGTGGACTTGTTAATCTGGTCAAAAAAGCGGAAAAATGCTTTAAAGCGCCAGAATAAAAGCGCAGCGGCAACTAAAATCAATAAAATCAGCCACAGGGATTTGGAATGCGGGCTGTATGCTGACGCATAGAAGGTTAAGCCAACCATTGGGACGACTTCTCCCAAAGCTGCTATTAACAGGATCGTTTGGCCAAACGGCTTACTGAGCAGCTCTTTTTCTTTTAAGCCGGCAATCACAATTCCAAGTGAAATGGTCATAAACAGGATTGCAGATAACCAGATGTCAGAAAATAACCCCGTCAGGTTCAAAATATAAGCCATTAAGATCGACATGACAACAATCGAAGCGTAGCCGATAATGGCCACTGTCAAGACCGAGTATTTGGCCTGATGTTGCTTGCCCTTTTCCTCCAAAGGCGTTAGTTCACGATTTTTTCGTTTGAATAAGCTAAAGTCAATTTCCATTCCGCTTAAAAATAAGAGGAAGATCACGCCGACATTTTGGAGAATATCCAGTGTACTTGACGATGTAATCCAATTAAAGACGGATGGTCCAAGAAACACACCGACGATAATTTCGACCACCGCGGTTGGCAGAAAGGTGATTTTAAACCTCGCCATTGCCAGCGGAATGACTAAAGCGGCCAGTAAAATAATGAGTAAAGATAGTTGATTCATAGAAGTGAACAGCTCTTTTCCTGAAAAAATATACAGTAACATCCTATCATTGATCGGTTGATTGTGGGTCAGATTTTTTTAAAAAGGGACAAAAAAATCACATCCCGGAAGATGTGATTTTTTGAGTATTTAGTCGTGATGACGTTGCTGCTTACCGGCATTTCTGGGCCGAGATTGTTTTGGCTTTTGAACGGAAGAAGCGTTCGAAGAAGATGGTGTCGGCTTTTCCTTAGGCTTGTTGTGCTTAACCTGCTGTTTGCCGGTGTTTCGTTGCCGGTTGCGGTTATGAGATACGGCAGTTGAATTGGTCGAGTTTGCAGGAGCAGCTGGTTGACTTGGCATCAAATCTTCGACAGTCACCGGCTTTTTACCCGCATTCTCCTTTTCAATATTCTTACGAATTCGCGGACGGTACATATTGATAATCAACGTCTGGATACATGCGAACAAACCACCGATGAAGAAGTAGATTCCCAGACCAGCTGGTGCGGACAAAGTGAATATCAAAATCATAATTGGGCTCATTAACATCATTGCGCCCATTTGCTTTTTCTGGGCCTGCGGTGTTCCAAGCATGGTGAGGTAGCCTTGAAGCAGGTAGGAGAGAAAGGACAAGACGGCTAATACCCAACTTGTTTGTCCAAGGCGAATCCCCATAAAGACGGTGTGGGAAAGTTCTGGTGAGTATCGAATCGCAGCATACAAAGCGGTGAAGATGGGCATTTGAATCAGCAGGGGCAAACAGCCAATTCCGCCGGTCATTGAAATCCCATTTTGCTTGTATAAAGCCATCATCGCTTGGCTGGTGGCTGCTTGTTCCTCAGGTGTCTTGGCAGCCTTTTGCCGTTTTTGCAACTCCGCCATCTGTGGGCGAATCAATTGCATTTTTTCCTGCTGAATGGTTGAGGCCTTCATTTGGCGGACCATGATCGGTAACAGAATCATTCGGACAAGTACGGTTAAAACAATAATTGCCCAGCCATAACTGCCAACAAACTGCGCAATCCATTCCATAATTGCCTGGGCAGGACGGGCGAGGTAGTCATAGACTGCACCATAAGGCTTGCCTGATTTGGTGGTTCTCACACACCCACTTAAAAGTAGGGCCATACTGGATAAGAGCCCCAGTGTGGTGATATGTTTAATTTTTTTCATTAGTAGGACCTTTCTTAAGTTAGTACGTAAACAAAAACAATCTTACTAGATTATGGCGGGGTTTTCAATTTAATATTTCACATTAAACCCTTTATTAACCCTTTTCGATATATAATTGATTTGAAGATGTTCAACTTTGGCAAATGAATTCGGTGATTTTTGAATGGCGGCAATAAATGCGGTTAAATTGTCCGGGCTGCCGCTTGCAACAATTGAGACGCTGCCATCAGGCTCATTTTTGACCCAGCCTGAAATGTCGAGGGACTTGGCAATCTTAATGGTTGACCACCGAAAACCGACGCCTTGAACCAGTCCGCGCGCATTCAGCCGGACGGTTTGATTATTTTCACTCATTAAAAGCACCACCTATTATATAAATTGGGAGAGAGATTATATGGAAAAAATTACGTCAAATCAAAATTCACGGGTAAAAGATTGGAAAAAAATGCAGACCAAGAAGGGCCGGGTCAAATCCGGTCAGTACGTTATTGAGGGTTGGCACATCGTTGACGAGGCAATCCGTCACCGACAAACGATTAAAGAATTAATGGTCGTTGACGAAAGCTATTTAGGCGCCTTGCCGGTGGATGATACGACGCAAGTGTTTATCATCACCCCAGAAATTGCCAAACATATTTCTTCTACTGAAACTCCTCAGGGCGTGTTTGCAGTTCTCGATACTCAAGACTACCACGAAAAGATTCCCGATGAACTTCAAGGGGCTTGGTTATTGCTGGATAATATTCAAGATCCCGGCAACATCGGCACCATGGTCCGGACAGCCGACGCGGCCGGCCTTGACGGAATTGTATTTGGTAAGGGGTCTGCTGATATCTATAATCCCAAAGTTGTCCGTTCAATGCAAGGCAGCCAATTTCATATGAAGCTGTTCACCGGAGATATTCTTGATTGGATGGCAGCTTTTCAAAATGCCGGGATCAAGACTTATGGTACCGAGTTAAATGATCAGGCAATCTCGTATGATACGGTGAAACCAACGTTACAATTTGCCTTGGTAATGGGAAATGAAGGCAACGGGGTTGATCCCGAGATTCTTGAAAAGACCGATCAGAACCTCTATATCCCAATGAAAGGTGAAGCGGAATCCTTAAATGTGGCTGTAGCAACCGGGATATTACTTTTCAAGTTTGTTAAATAACGTTCGTTTTCGTTGATATTTCGGTCAATACCTAGTATTATGTTGATAAATAAAGACAAAGGGGTATTACATGCAAAAGGATGAATGGAAAAACGATTCTGAGTATCGTGAAATAGTTTCTGATCTGTTAGCCACTGACATGGTGAAGAAATTGGCCAACTATACTCAACACCACCACTCAACTCGACTTGAACATTCAATTGCTGTTTCTTTTGACAGTTACAAAATTGCCAAGAGAAGGGGCTTAGATTATCGTGCCGTTGCGCGTGCTGGATTGCTGCATGACTTGTTTTTCTACGATTGGCGAACAACCAAGTTTGATTTGGGATCCCATGCATTTATCCACCCACGAGTTGCTTTAAGAAACGCCGAACGAATTACAAAATTGTCGCCTATGGAAAAAGATATTATTCTCAAGCATATGTGGGGGTTAACACTCGCAAGACCCAAATATGAGGAAAGTGTGATTGTATCTTTGGTCGATGATTACGAAGCTGTCCACGAATTCATGAGTCCAATGAAGGCAAAGTACGAAAATTTGAAGCACCAGGTAAAGCGAATTTCAGTAAGTAAATAACCGAAATTTAGATATTCCAACTGTGAGGGGGGATTTATATGCGCCAATTAATCGGCCTGCAAGACACAATTGACTATTATTTGTGTCCAAAATTTGAGAAGACATTTTCATTCCTTGGGAAGAAATGGAATGGTTTAATTATCGACGTTCTCCTTCAAGAAGGGGTTCTGCGTTTTCGCGAAATTGCCCGTCAAATTCCTAAGTGTAGTGACCGGGTATTAGTGGAACGATTGAGAGAACTTGAAGACGATGGCGTTGTTGTTCGAAAAGAACACGATGACTCGTCATTGATTGAGTATTCTTTAACTGAGCAAGGTAAGGAATTAGCACCGATCATGCACGAAATTCATACATGGTCCGAAAAATGGTATCCAAGCGTTAAAAAGTAGCTTGACCATTTTTTTATTTTAGCTTATTATTCATTAATGTAATGCGTTTGAGAAAAAAGTAGTAGGTTAATTTTCTATTCAGAGACTTCGTGGTTGGTGAGAACGAAGTAGAGAATTTTCACGAATTCATTTTTCGAGCAGAAATTGGGCGTTCAATCGACAAAAAATTTCCGGGTAATCACCGTTAACGATGTCTTAAGTGTGTGATCTGTTTTCAGATGACAAATTAGGGTGGTACCGCGTCGCTTCGTCCCTTATTGGGCGAAGCTTTTTTTGTGGTTAAAAATCAAACTGGAGGGATACTATGTCGTTACGAGATCAACTGACAGAGATTAAGGAAAAAGGGCTTGCGGATATTGAGCAGACTGAAGATTTAACAGCTTTAAATGAAATCCGGGTCCATTTGTTAGGTAAAAAGGGGCCGATTACCGCAGCCTTACGCGGGATTAAGGACCTGACCCCTGAAGAACGGCCAGAAGTTGGAAGCTATGCCAATAAGATTCGAGACGCAATCACCCAGGCTGTGAGCGATCACCGCCAAACCTTAGAAGATCAAGCGTTGAATGAACAGTTGGCAGCTGAAAAAATTGACGTGACCATGCCGGGTAAACCGGTTGTTCAAGGACAACCCCATGTGATCCAACAGATCATTGATCAAATTGTTGACCTGTTTTTGGGAATGGGTTACGAAGTTTTATCTGGTCCGGAAGTCGAAGAAGATAAATATAATTTTGAAATGATGAACCTGCCAAAGGATCATCCGGCGCGTGACATGCAGGATACCTTTTATTTGAGCAAGGACATCTTGATGAGAACGCAGACCTCGCCCATGCAGGCCCGGGCACTTGAAAAACATGACTTTTCAAAGGGCCCATTAAAGATGATCTCCCCCGGAATTGTTTACCGGCGGGATACCGATGATCCGACGCATTCACATCAATTCCACCAAGTTGAAGGGTTAGTCATTGATGAACACGTCACGATGGCTGACTTAAAAGGAACGTTGATTACCATGGCCCAAAATATTTTTGGGGATAAGTTTGATATTCGTTTGCGGCCAAGTTATTTTCCGTTCACCGAGCCTTCCGTTGAAGTAGATGTTACCTGCTTTAACTGTATGGGAAAGGGTTGCGACGTCTGCAAGCATACCGGCTGGATTGAAGTGTTGGGTGCCGGAATGGTTCATCCAAATGTCCTCGATATGGCTGGTGTGGATTCAAAGCGTTACGGCGGTTTTGCCTTTGGTGTTGGCCCAGACCGGTTTGCAATGCTCAAATACGGCGTTGATGATATCCGTGACTTCTATCTTGACGACGTCCGCTTCTTAAATCAATTCAGTAAGAGGGGTAATTAATCAATGAAAGTATCATACAAATGGCTTCAACAGTATTTAGATCTTAAAATGCCCGCCAAGGATTTAGCTGAAAAGATCGAACGGACCGCCGTAGAAGTTGATTCGGTGACCGTTGCCCAAGACGGCTTGAAAAAATTGGTTGTCGGACATATTTTGTCAATGAAGGCCCATCCTGAGTCCGATCATCTGCATATTTGTCAAGTCGATGTTGGTGAAGATGAACCTTTGCAAATTGTCTGCGGGGCGCCGAACGTTGACGAAGGACAAAAGGTCATTGTTGCCCTGCCAAATTCTCGAATTGGCGGCAACGTCAAGATTAAGCGATCCAAAATGCGTGGGGTTGAGTCCGAGGGCATGATTTGTGCCCTTGACGAAATTGGCTTCAGTAAAGACGTTGTGCCAAAGGAATGGGCAGACGGCATCTACGTTTTCGATGACGATGTGCCGGTTGGTGAGCCGATTTACAAATATCTTGGTATGGACGATCCGATTATTGATTTGGACGTCACCCCTAATCGTGGCGATATGCTGAGTATTTTGGGAACGGTCCATGATTTAGCCGCAGTTTACGATCAACAGCCAGAAATTAAGAAACCGGTTGTCGACGAAGATGATTCGTTGGATGCGAACCAAGAGATCTCGGCGACTGCTGATGACACATTAGCCAAGACGTATAAGCTTCGAGTTGTGGAAGACGTCAAAATTGCCCCAAGTCCATCGTGGCTACAGATTATTCTTTGGAATGCCGGCATTCGGCCAATCAATAATGTGGTTGATGTGACCAATTACATTTTATTGAAGTATGGCCAACCATTGCATTCTTTTGATAAGGATAAGATCAATGGTGGCATCACCGTCAGAACGGCTCATAAAGGCGAAAAGTTGACGACACTTGATGAAAATGAACATGAGCTTTCAACGGACGACATTGTGATTGCCGACAACGACAAACCAATTGCGTTGGCCGGTGTCATGGGTGGTTTTAATACCCAAATCGATGATCATACCACTAATGTTGTTCTGGAATCTGCCATTTTTGATTCAATCAAAATTCGAAAGACGGCACAACGGCAGATTATCCACACAGAAGCGTCCCAACGGTTTGAACGGGGAATTAATCCAGATGGTGTTCAAGATGCCTTAGACGAGGCTGTAAGCATGATTAAGACCCTTGCTGGTGGAAAGATCGCCAAAGGGACGGTGACTGCATCGGAATACCACCCTGAACTACCAACCATTTACATCACCGCTGAACGAACCAATCATGTTCTTGGAACTTCTTTGAAGCTTGATGAAATCAAAGCAATTTTTGACCGCCTTGGCTTTACCAGCGAACCCCATGAAGATGGGATTAATGTGACTATTCCAGCGCGTCGTTGGGATATCTTTAGGGATGCCGACCTTTACGAAGAAGTTGCCCGAATCTACGGCTACGATAATTTGCCGGCAACATTGCCAACTGGGCGGCAAACCATTGGGGTCTTAACCCCAATTCAAAAGCTGCAACGGGCTTCCCGGTTGATTCTGGAAGGCCTTGGATTAACCCAGGCAATTTCTTATTCATTAACAACAGCCAAAAAAGCAAAAATGTTCTTGATGCAAAAAAGTGAAGAAACTAAGCTGCTCTGGCCAATGACTCAGGATCATTCAGTTTTGAGAATGAATTTATTATCCGGTTTATTGGACGATGTCGCTTATAACCACGCTCACAAAGTCGATGACGTTTCACTCTATGAATCCGGACGGGTATTTTACAAGGACACAGTTGAGCAAGTTCGGCCTAAAGAAGTGGAGCATATTGCCGGGGTTGTAACAGGCAATATGACTAACCCACTTTGGAACAATCACGTCAAACCAATCGATTTCTTCATGCTAAAAGGAATCGTTCAACAATTTTTGATTAACATGGGCATCAAGGGTGACATTGAATACGTTGCAACCGATGAGTATCCGGAAATGCACCCGGGCAGAACTGCCAACATTTTGATTCACGGACACAACGTCGGCTTTGTCGGCCAAATTCACCCAAGAACCGCAAAACAATTCAAAATTAAAGAAACTTACGGATTTGAATTGGACATGCAGGAATTGATTGATCTTCCTAAGAGTGAAGACCAGTACCAGCCAATTTCGAAATATCCGTCAATTAAACGAGACATTTCACTGGTTGTTGACCAAAGCGTCACGAATGATCAGATTTTGGCGGTCATGAACAAGCGTGGGGGTGCCTACTTGAACAACGTTCGCTTGTTTGACGTTTACGAAGGTGAAAATGTTCCCGACGGCAAGAAGTCAATGGCTTACTCGTTAACTTACGTTGATCCTCGCGAAACACTGAAGGACGAAGTCGTCAATACAGCGTTTGAAAAGATTAAAAAACGATTAACAGCTGATTTAAATGCAGAAATTCGGTAATAAGGAAACTATAATTAAACTGAAAAGATAGGAGGAGCTTCTCATGAGTGATAACTCAAGTCGACGAAACCCCAAGCCCAATAAAAGTCTCGGGCGAAGAATTATTATTTCCGTTATTACCTTACTGGTTATTTTAGCTGCGACAATCGGATTGATGGGTTACCGGTACTTTCAGGATGCGTTAAATCCGTTGGACCCACAGGATACCAAAGTGACTCAGGTTCACATTCCACTTGGGGCATCCAATAAGCAAATTGGCTCAATTTTACAAAATAAAAAAATTGTCAAAAGCGGCATGGTGTTTGACTACTATGTTAAATCAAACAACATGGCCAACTTTCGAGCTGGTTATTACCAACTGAAGCCGTCTATGAGCTTAAAGCGGATTGCTCAGCGGCTGCAGCAGGGCGGATCCGACCAACCCATTCAAAGCACCAAGGGAAAAGTCTTAGTCCGTGAAGGCGCTAATATCGATCAGATCGCAGCCCAAGTCGCAATGACGACTGACTTCAGCAAGCAGGACTTTATCAAATTGATGAAAGATGATACTTTTATCAAGCAGCTTGCTACCCGCTATCCAAAATTACTGGATTCTGCGATGAAAGCCAAAAATGTTCGTTACCGACTTGAAGGTTATTTGTATCCTGCAACTTATGAGGTTGAGAAGAACATGTCTTTGAAGACATTGGTCAATCAGATGGTTGCTAAAACCAACCAAATGGTAACGCCACACTTGGCTAAGATTAAAAAGACCGGAATGAGTGTCCAACAATTCATGACGTTGTCGTCGTTGATTGAACGTGAAGGCGTTAACCAGACCGATCGTCGTAAGATGGCAGGTGTTTTACTGAACCGAATTGACATCAATATGCCGCTCCAATCAGACGTTGCGGTCTTATATGCCATTCATCGAAATAACAAGACGTTGACCAATAAGGATCTGCAGAGTAATTCGCCTTACAATCTGTACAAGTACACTGGATTTGGCCCAGGTCCGTTTGATAGTCCAAGTATTAGTTCGATGAGTGCGGTACTCCACCCGCTGGATCGATCCAAGGACTACTTGTATTTCGTTGCCAATACGAAGACCAAAAAAGTTTATTACTCAAAGACTTACGCTGAACATCAGCAACAAATTGCAGCGCATACTGCAGACAACAATAACTAAATGTGAGGTTTCAATTTAAGATGTCAATTCAAAAAAAGCGACCAGTTGTTATCGGCATTACTGGTGGCTCTGGCAGTGGTAAAACCACGGTTGCCCGGAAAATATTTGATCAATTGTCGAATTTTTCAATTACCATTATCCAGCAGGATTCTTACTATAATGATCAGACCAACATGTCAATGGCTGACCGGAAAAGCGTCAACTATGATCACCCAATGGCGTTTGATTTTAATTTATTGATTGATCAAATTAAGCATCTGCTTAACTATGAAGCAATCGAAAAGCCTGTTTATGATTACAGTCAATTTACGCGTAGCAAACAGACGATTCGCCAAGAGCCACGTGATGTCATCATTCTGGAAGGAATTTTGATACTTGACGATGAGCGATTACGTGATTTAATGGACATTAAGGTCTTTGTTGACACGGATGATGATATTCGACTGATTCGACGGATTGAACGGGACACCAAGGATCGGGGCCGATCGTTGGATAACATCATTCATCAGTACTTGAAGACTGTTAAACCAATGTATCATCAGTTCGTTGAGCCGACCAAACGTTACGCTGATTTGATTGTTCCCGAAGGTGGGGAAAATCAGGTTGCGATTGATCTGCTGACGACGAAGATGCGATCCATTTTAATGCAGCGCGGCAACAAAGAAATTAAGAATAATTTTGATTCAACAATTTAAATAACTAATAAAGGGGAATTTTCCAAATGGCTGAAGACACATATCCAATGACCGCTGAGGGTCGTGACAAACTCAAGGATGAGTTAGAGGATCTTAAAGTAAATCAACGACCAAAAGTGGTCGAACGGATTAAAATTGCAAGAAGTTATGGTGACTTATCTGAAAATTCAGAATATGAGTCTGCCAAGGACGAACAAAGCATGCTGGAGAGTCGAATTACAACCATTCAGCATATGCTTCAATATGCCCAAATCATTGATTCCAACGCCAGTGACAAGGATGAAGTCACCGTTGGTAAGAAGGTTACCTTCAAAGAATTACCTGACGAAGATCCGGAAACTTACCAAATTGTTGGTGCCGCCGAGGCAGATCCAATGTCCGGCAAGATTTCCAATGATTCACCAATTGCTAAAGGCTTAATTGGCCATAAGTTGAACGAAGAGGTCAACATTCCAATTCCAGCCGGCAGCATGAAAGTTAAAATTATTAAAGTTGAATAGATGAATCTGAATATGTGAAAGGGCTAGCCGCCGACAAGTGGTTAGCCCTTTTATTTAAAGAAAATCCGCCCAATGTATTCGTTTTGTTTGTGAAATTTACCAGCGATGTTATAATTATTTGTAAGCGAATACAAAGATAAACCTTAGGAGTGTGCAAAATAATGAAAATTGAAATTACTGATTCTGCAAGTAAATGGTTTCAAGAGGAAATGGGCCTCGGTGCCGGCAATGGTGTCCGATTCTATGGCAAGGTATATGGAAAAACACCTGTCCATGAAGGCTTTTCATTAGCGTTAACCCGTGATGATCATCCGGGTGAGACCTATGCCAAAACTGAAAAAGATGGCATTACTTACTTTGTGGACGAAGGGGACCGTTGGTTCTTCATCGGATTTGATTTCAAAGCTGATTTTGATCCTGAGAAAGACCCAACCAACGTTGTCTATAGTTACACGCCAAATGATGAATTAGATCAAGGCGTGATTTAATCTAAGGGTGTGGACAGCGGCTGTCGGCATCTTTTTTTATTAGATGCGTTTTCTGCAACTGCAACCAACGGGTTCAACTCAAAAATGGGGCTGTTGACAAAACTAACGTTTTGTCAACAGCCCCTTGCTTTTTCAATTTTATATAGCTGGAACGTGTGCCAAAAGGCTGCTTCCTAGGCATAACTACGAATAACTTTCCGAGCTTTCAGCTCAAAAAGTCATTCTAGGTTATGCTACGGAAGCAAACCCGCCTTTTGGCACACTCCC